>JAXGBA010000076.1:0-7691 GCA_034186235.1 Clostridia bacterium
GCATCGAAAAAGCGGTCGGACTTTTGAAAACCACCACATTGACCAAGCTTGACATTGCGGAGCGGTGCGGATTTTCAAGCTCATCGAATTTCTATAAAGCATTTAAGAATGTAACCGGCAAAACGCCGTCGGAGATTGAAAGAACTTAGGCAACCGAGAGTCGAACTCGTTTTTTAAGAAGAATTTTGCACATTACTGCGTCAAAATGCTCACAAATACGGGTAGTATCAGCTGCGCCTTTTCCTTGTATTATCCTTGTTCACCTCCTTCAACCTGCATAATATATTCAATGGTTTGAATTGGCACAAATCCATTTTTTGAAGGCTTCAACCGGAATCAGTATTCTTGAGCCTATATGTATAACGGGGAATCCTTCAGTCTTTAATATATAAAAAACCGTTCGGTACAAAGATGCGAAATCTCTGACCGAACGGTTTTTATTCCCGATTTGATGCTTGTTTTGATATTGCGCAAAGCAACTCATTTATATTAATCGGTTTCGGAACAAACCCTGTCATTCCGGCGAAAGGACGAAACAGCCCAGTGGGCGATTCGCCTCAGCACAAGCCTATCATATCGGCTCCTCATTGTCAAGCGACGCATCTACCATAAACGCTGAGTAAGTGCTCATATGCAAGCGGAGAGAGCCAATTTAGCGCCGCTTGAGGTCTTACGGAATTGTAATATGTTTCAATATATGCAAGATATTCAATTCTTCTGTGAGTGGTTACAAGGCAGAAACATTGATAAATTGGTTATTATTGTTCCGTCTGTATTTACGATTGTCCTGTCAAGGAAAATTATCAGTTCACCTGACCGGACAAGAAAAAGTCTGTTCTGGTTGCAAATCAAAACCCTCCGTCCGTGCAGGAAAGAAAACGTTTATTTTGACAACACCGAAACCCCTATATCGAGGGCGACAATCTCGAAGTGCTGAAACTTTTGCAATAAACCTATCTCGGAAAAATCAAGATGATTTACATAGTTCCTCCGTATAATACAGGAAATGACTTTGTGTAAGTGTAACTCATCTAATATGAAAGATGTGTACTATGAAACCTGTTCTCAGCGATTTTTTTACAAAAGCTATGCAATATGCTTTTTCTACCGCCTTTCTGATCCTCAAACTGCTGAAGAAATGTTTATAGAGAGTGCATCGAAGGCCGATCTTGCAACTGTAACTAACGAGATCAAAATAAAGGTGGTTAAAAATACAAAGTCAATCCTACCCGCTTTCTAATACAGCGGCTAGGCAACTAAACAAAAGCAGAAAACACCCGCTGCAAAGATTTTACAGCGGGTGCATAATTTATAAGAAATATTAAATTATTCTTCTTCCTTAAGCTTAGCCTGAGCAGCTGCGAGCCTTGCAATCGGAACTCTGAAAGGCGAGCAGGATACATAGTCAAGCCCAATCTTATGGCAGAACTCTACGGATGTAGGATCGCCGCCGTGCTCACCGCAGATACCCACATGAAGCGACGGACGAACGCCCTTACCAAGCTTAATAGCCATTTCCATAAGCTTGCCTACGCCGATCTGGTCAAGTTTTGCAAAGGGATCGTTCTCGAAAATCTTAGCGTCATAGTAAGCATCGAGGAACTTACCTGCATCATCACGTGAGAAACCGTATGTCATCTGAGTGAGGTCGTTTGTACCGAAGCAGAAGAACTCAGCTTCCTTAGCGATATCGTCAGCTGTGAGAGCAGCTCTCGGAATTTCAATCATTGTACCTACTTCATACTTAATATCGCTGTTTGCAGCTTTGATTTCAGCGTCAGCGGTTTCAACAACAACGCCCTTAACGAACTTAAGTTCTTTAATATCGCCGATAAGAGGAATCATAATTTCGGGAGCTACATTCCAGTCGGGATGATTCTTCTTAACATTGATAGCGGCTCTGATAACAGCCTTTGTCTGCATCTTGGCGATTTCAGGATATGTTACCGCAAGACGGCATCCTCTGTGACCCATCATCGGATTGAACTCATGGAGAGAATCGATTATAGCCTTGATAGTTTCAACGCTCTTGCCCTGTTCAGCCGCAAGAAGTTTAATGTCTTCTTCTTCGGTAGGAACAAATTCATGAAGCGGCGGATCAAGGAATCTGATAGTAACAGGATTGCCTTCAAGAGCTTCATAGAGGGCTTCAAAGTCTCCCTGCTGGATAGGAAGAATCTTTTCAAGAGCCTTTTCTCTTTCTTCAACAGTATCTGAGCAGATCATTTCTCTGAAAGCGTCGATTCTGTCACCTTCAAAGAACATATGCTCCGTACGGCAAAGACCGATACCTTCGGCACCGAGTTCCTTAGCCTTTTTAGCGTCTTTGGGAGTATCGGCATTGGTTCTAACCTTGAGGGTTCTGAACTTGTCCGCCCAACCCATGATTCTGCCGAGCTCGCCTGTGATGGAAGCGTCAACAGTGGGGATAATTCCGTCATAGATGTTACCGGTTGAACCGTCGATGGAGATTTCGTCGCCTTCATGGTAAACCTTACCTGCAAGCTCGAACTTCTTGTTTTCTTCGTCCATCTTGATTGCAGAGCAGCCGGAAACGCAGCATGTACCCATACCTCTTGCAACAACTGCAGCGTGAGAAGTCATACCGCCACGT
Source organism: Clostridia bacterium (assembly GCA_034186235.1). GTDB lineage: Bacteria > Bacillota > Clostridia > HGM11514 > HGM11514 > CAKSKB01. The sequence continues at coordinate 2,615 of JAXGBA010000076.1, forward strand.
ACGGTAAGGATACCCTGAGCAGCCTTCATGCCTTCAATATCTTCGGGAGAAGTTTCAAGACGAACAAGAACAACCTTCTTGCCGTTTGCCTTCCAAGCCTTAGCGTCATCAGCGGTGAACACGATCTGACCGCAAGCAGCACCCGGGGATGCAGCGAGAGCCTTAGCGATAGGTTCCGCAGACTTGAGAGCCTTAGCGTCAAACTGAGGATGAAGAAGGGTGTCGAGGTTTCTGGGGTCAATCATAAGAACCGCCTTTTTCTCGTCAATCATGCCTTCATCAACAAGGTCGCAAGCGATTTTGAGGGCAGCCTGAGCCGTTCTCTTACCGTTTCTTGTCTGGAGCATATAGAGTTTTTCGTTTTCAACGGTAAACTCCATATCCTGCATATCTCTGTAGTGGTCTTCGAGAGTTTTGCAAACATTAACGAATTGTTCGTAAGCCGCCGGGAACTTGTCCGCCATCTGAGCGATAGGCATAGGCGTACGAACACCTGCAACAACATCCTCACCCTGAGCATTGGTAAGGAATTCGCCCATAAGCTTCTTTTCGCCCGTAGCGGGGTCTCTTGTGAAAGCAACGCCTGTACCGCAGTCGTTACCCATGTTGCCGAATGCCATCATCTGAACATTAACGGCAGTACCCCAGGAATAAGGAATATCGTTATCGCGGCGGTAAACATTAGCTCTGGGGTTGTCCCACGAACGGAAAACCGCTTTGATAGCGCCCATAAGCTGTTCTTTGGGATCGGTCGGGAAATCCTCTCCGATTTTAGCTTTGTATTCATCTTTAAATTTGCCGGCGAGAACTTTGAGGTCTTCTGCGGTAAGGTCAACATCCTGAGTAACGCCCTTAGCTTCCTTCATCTCATCGATGAGAACCTCGAAATACTTTTTACCGACTTCCATAACTACATCGGAATACATCTGAATAAATCTTCTGTAACAGTCATAAGCCCATCTCGGATTACCGGATTTTTTAGCCATAACCTCAACAACATCTTCGTTAAGACCGAGGTTAAGAATGGTATCCATCATACCGGGCATAGAAGCCCTTGCGCCGCTTCGTACGGAAACGAGGAGCGGATTTTCAAGATCTCCGAATTTTTTACCGGTAATTTCTTCCATCTTTACGATGTACTCCATGATTTCGGCCTCAATCTCGGGATTGATTTTTTTGCCGTCCTCATAATACTGAGTGCAAGCTTCGGTGGTGATGGTGAAGCCCTGCGGAACGGGAAGGCCGAGCTTAGTCATTTCTGCCAGGTTAGCACCCTTACCGCCGAGCAGATTTCTCATGGTAGCGTCGCCTTCGCTGAACAAATAAACATATTTTTTGCTCATTGTAGTGTATTCCTCCTAAAATTTAATTTCAAAATTATACTTGTTACCAATTAATAATTATAGCATAAATTTCATAAAAAGTAAATACAAAAAATTAATCAAATTGTAACTAATTTTTTATACATTTCTAACGAATTTGGTATAAATTCCACACAATTCAGCAAATAATCCTCGCAAATCGGGGAAATCTGCGCAAGGATTTCATCGCTGACCTTAAATAAAAACACTCTTTTGTCGGGTGCGGAGCATATATAGCGTAGCACCGCCAAAGCCTCGCCGAGAGGAGAAACCCCGGGGCGGCATGAGCGGCAGACAGTACCGCCGTCCTCTCCCGAAAATCCCTCCGCCGCACCGCCGCAGAGGACGCACGCCGAAAGCTGCGGAGCATATCCGATAAGGCAGGTGCAGCGCAGCTCGAAAACCGCCTTCACAAGTGCGGGCGCAAGCGTGTTTTTGCCTAATATGTACAGGCTGTTGAGAAAAAGGCTTAAAAGGCGCCTGTCAGGAACCTTTTCCTGCGTAACGGCGCACATAATCTCGGAGAAATACGAAGCGAGCGAAAGCGCTTCGATATCCGCCGAAACGGGAGAAAAACTGTTGATAAGTTCAAACTCGTTAAGCCTGTAGCCCTTTGAATTTTTAAACAGAGTGAACGAAGCGTAGCACAAAAGGCGCACGCCCGAAAGACGATTTCCCTGTCTTCTTGCGCCGCGTGCGCTCATGCGGATTTTGCCCAAATCCTCGGAAAACACGGTAAGGATTTTATCGTTCTCCCCCACCTTCGTTTCCTTTATTATCACACCCCTGGTGTTCACATACAAGTCCGTCCGCCTCTTTTCCGAGCGTCAAAAGTTCCTGTTTATACAGGAGATACGCTTCAATGCTGCCGCTTTTGTTAAAGTAATTCCAAGCCAGATCCTTCAAGCACATAAAAATCCCTCCGGCAATATTTTTTGCCGTATCGGGTATTAAATACGAGGTAATTTATGTTTTTATTCGGACTTAAAACCGAAGTTTCTTATTTGTGCTTCATTGTTACGCCAGTCGTCCTTAACCTTTACCCAAAGTTCGAGATGAACCTTTTTGTCAAGGAATTTTTCGATTTCGATTCTTGCGGAGGTGCCGATTTTTTTAATCATTTCGCCGCCCTTACCTATAAGAATCAATTTGTGTCCGGGTTTTTCGACATAAATTGTGGCGTTGATTCTGCAGATATCCTTTTCGTTTTTCATGGCGGTGATTTCAACCGCCGTGCCGTGCGGAACCTCCTGAAGCAGAAACCTCAGAATTTTTTCTCTTATCATTTCGGACACAATCTGCCGTTCGGGCTGGTCTGTCACCTGATCATCGGGATAATACTTCGGCCCGTAGGGCAAAAACTTTCTTATCGTGTCGACAAGCAGCTTAACGCCGTCCTTTTTCTGTGCGCTTATCGGAATAACCTCGTCAAAGCTGCAAAGTCCGCTGTACTTTGCGATTATCCCGAGGAGCTTTTCCTTTGGCACGATGTCGATTTTGTTAATCGCCAGAATCATCGGAACCTTCACGGTCTGAAGTCTTTTTATGATGTTTTCATCGGTGATGTCCTTTGATGCGTCAACCATAAAAACAACCGCGTCCATATCCGAAAGCGCAGAATAAGCCGACTTGACCATAACCGCCCCGAGTTTGTTTTTCGGGGTGTGGATTCCGGGCGTGTCAACGAACACAATCTGGCTGACATCGTCGGCGTAGATTGCGGTAATTTTATTTCTCGTTGTCTGGGGCTTGTTCGACACAATCGCAACCTTCTGCCCGACGATGCTGTTGATAAGCGTTGATTTGCCGACATTCGGCCTGCCGATTACCGTAACAAAACCCGATTTGAAATTATCCATTTAATTTATCTCCGTTCGTTTAATATTAAGCTCATCGAGGACCGCCTCCTCGTGTGTACGCATAATGCGGCGGTCACTCTCTTCAATGTGGTCGTAACCCATAAGGTGCATCATGGAATGAACCGTCAGAAACGCAATTTCACGCTCTAAACCGTGCCCGAACTCCTCCGCCTGCCGCATTGCGGTTTCGACCGAAATGACAATATCCCCGAGATACACAAGCCCGGTTTCGGGGTCAATATCGGTTTTTTCGACATGCCTTACATCGGCAAGCATCGGAAAAGACAGCACATCGGTTTTTCTGTCTGTATTCCTGTGTTCACAGTTAAGGGTTCTTATTGCATCGTCATCGACAAAAGTAACCCCAACTTCGCAGCCGTAATCAATGTTTTCGTATGAAAGGCACTGCCCGACAATTCTTTCGAGCCACTCCGCCGTCACACCGTGTTTCAAGCCCTGTTCATCGCTGAACCGAACCATTTTCATCATCCTTTCCGTCTTCTTGCCCGGGATAGGCAACTCTTTTGTGAAAATATCCTTTCAGCGTGTTCATAAACGATTTTTTAATTATGCACAAATCACAGAAAGATATGTCACATTCGTCAAACTGACCGTCATCTGCCTTTGATTTAATAAGCTTTGCGATAAAGCCTTCCAGCTCGTCTGCCGTGAAATCGGGGGCGGTTCTCACGGCGGCCTCTACGGTGTCTGCAAGCATAACAATCGCCGTCTCTTTGGTCTGCGGCTTCATGCATTTATAGCGGAAATCGTTAATGTCGGCATTTTCGTTTTCCTGCTTTGCCTTGTGGTAAAAATACGCCGTTACGGTCGTGCCGTGGTGCTGATAGATAAAATCGATGAGCCGGGGCGGCAGCTTTGCTTCTTTTGCAAGCTTCACGCCGTCAATCGGGTGCGAAAGGATGTGCATTGCGCTCTCTTCGGGGGACATGAAATCGTGCGGATTTTCGCTGTACTGATTTTCCTTGAACATCTGCGGAGCGCACAGTTTTCCGACATCATGAAAATACGCCCCCGCACGGCACAAAAGTGAGTTTGCGCCGACGGCATTTGCAGCGTTTTCCGCCAGATTGCCGACCATAAGGCTGTGGTGGTAAGTGCCGGGGGTTTCCATAATCATGCGCTTTAAAAGAATATTGTCGAAATTCACATATTCCGCAAGCCGGAACTGCGTAAGCACCCCGAAAACGGTTTCCGTCACCGGGATAAGTCCTATCGAAACAACGCAGCCAATCATGATTCCGACGGCGGAAAGAAGGCTGTTCTGAACCGCCGGGCGGAGCGAAGCGTTCGTCCCGACGCTGTAAAGCAAAACGATAATTCCGCTGAGGGCGGAAGTTATGAGCGATGTGTACACCACCTTGCTGCGGCTCACCGTTTTTGAAAGCATAAAAGCAATCGAAGTTCCGGAAAGCACGGCAGCAAGCGTAAGGTCCAGCCCTGCGTCAAAAGCGACTGCACAGATAAAGCAGGTCACAAGATTTGTGATAACCGCAATTTTTGCGTCAAACATCAGTGTGAGCATAATCGGCACGATAATCAGAGGCGCAAGGTAAACAGACCAGTTTTTCTCTTCCGAAAACAGCAGCACAACCAGCATCTGCACAATGAGTACAAAGCAGAATGCGCCGAAATCCAAAAACGAAAAATCCTCTTTTCTTTTAAATAGGTAGGCAAAAAGAAGGGCAAGCATAAGAACCGCCAGCACCGCACGCCCCAGATGGCTTACGATGTTCATGGGAGTTTTGTCTTTTATCAGCCCCAGCTGTGACATCATTTTGTAGTGTTTTTCTTCAATGACCTCGCCCTTTCCGATGATTTTTGCGCCCTTTCGGTACA
>JAXGBA010000077.1:0-5336 GCA_034186235.1 Clostridia bacterium
ACGGAAAGCTCTATGCTCATTTACCCTCCCTGCTCAGAAATTCGGCTCTTCTTTTCCGAAATACCACGCGCGCATCTCGTCGGCGGTCATGATTTCCGCCTGCACAAGCTTCAGCTTTTCTTCAAACTCGGCACTGCGGTCGGTCACTATGCTGTCGTCAAATTCCACCGAAAGCTGCGGTTTTCCGAGAGGTTCGATTCCGTAAAGCGCTGCGATTTCCGCACACACATCAGCTACCCTTTCAAGTGCGAATTTCAGCTCATTCTGGATGTCGCACACCGTTGAATACGACCTCTGATTAAGTATCCTCACCTCGGTTGCGGTTTTCGCTTCGCTCGTTACATTTGAAAATGTTCCACGGGCAAGGCCGCATGTGTCCTCGATTCGCATAAGAATTTCGTTCAGCCCGTTTATTATCGATTTATCCCTAAGCTCAGGCGAGAATACCGAATAAAGGTCATGGTCGCCTGCGTCTATCCCCAGCCCTCTGAACAGCCTTTTTGAAAGCTTGGGTGCTTCTGCCACTCCACGTTCGTTGAACCTCAATGCGTCCACACTTGCGTCAATTGCAAGCTCGCCGCCTTCAAATTCCCACAAAAGCCTTGAAAACTGCCTGTCCGCCTCCTCTATAAGTGCGGCTGCACGGTCAAAAACCGACACACCGAGTTTTGATGTCATACTCTTATTATCCGCAAAAGGCATTTTGAAATATACAAAAAAGGGACGATGTACTTTTTGTATAACAACCCTTTCCGAAAGATTCTTCCATCTATCGACAGAGCTTAAATTTACGGGTGTTCCGAAGTCCGCCGAAACCGTTTTAGACACATACGCACGGTTCGTTACCTCATATCCTTCCGTTGTTATTTTATGCTCCTCAAGCCTGGTGAAATAACGGTCGCCGTCCTTGAAACGGTCGATGAAAATGCATCCGTCGGGTGCCCCTTCATCGTCAAACGATGTTATCAAAAAGCGGTCCGCAGGGATAAATTCCACGCTGATTCCGCCGTTTTTGAAGTACGGGCGGAACATCCCTCCCCCAAGTGCGCACGCAAGCTCGGTTTCCGACCTCAGCTTCGGCAAAAGCTTTTGAAGCGCCGTATTTGCCGCTTCGCTTCCGCTGACTTCCGCCTTCATCTCTATCGTTACCAGCCTTGCCAGCTCCGACGATATCGCCGCCGGCAGATTAAGCGTTGTCACGCCGCTCGGGTGCTTCCCTTCATACATTTCCTTCCACTCGTTTATCCTGTTGCTTTCCTCCGGCATTGCCGCCTTTTTTCTGAATCTCGTTAAAAACATTTTGCTCTTCCTTTCATATATTATTGTTCCGCCGCAGCCGCTCGGTTGCGTAGCGCACGGCATCTATCGAATGATTATCACGGTCAGGATACCCCGATATAAAGCTTCCGTCCGGCGCCCGTTCATACTCATAAAGCCTGAACTCCCTTGCCGCCTCAGGACACCTTTTCGGGTCTATCACGATTTTTTTCAGCGATGACAGCCATTTCATTGAATGTTCAACTGAGCCTTTGCCCTTCTTTGCGCCCCTCATATAAAATCCCCGTGCCCGGAATTCCGCTATCGTTTTCGGGCCTTCGCCGCCGCTGTCGGCTATAATCAGGTCGTTTTCGCCTATTCCCTTTTCCCTGAGAAGCTCCTCAAGGCGGTCGTTTGTTATCTTGTTTCCGCTCAGTTCGTCAAAAACATAGAGCGTCCCGTTTTTGTATAAACACGCCGCAAGTCTCATCGGGTCGGGATACCATCCCCAGTCTATTCCGTAGAGAATCCTGTCAAATTCAGCTATCTCATCATCGGTTATGGTGCGCAGCTCAAGATTTTCAAACACGCTTCCGCCGCTGCCGTTTGCAATTCCGAGATACTCATGCTCATACGCCGACGGATTTTGCTCCTTAAGCGCTTCGGCGTCCTCAATAAAGCGCTTTCCAAGCCACTCCGGCGGAACATCAAGATAGGTGCTCCTATGAAAAAATGTGTTCTTCGGTGCGCTTTCCACATAAACATTTACCCAGCTGCGCACCGACCGAGGCGGATTGAACGACTTGAAAACATATGCGTCATCGCCCCCTCGCAGCGCCGACTGCTGTATCGATCTGATTTCCTCAAGCCCCGAAAACTGGTCTAATTCCTCAAACCACAGCACCCCGATATGCCCGAACGGCGGCTTTATCGACTTGATTTTCTCCGGCTTATCCGCCCCTCGGAAATATATTTTCTGCCCCGTCGGAATGTACTCAATCTCCATCGGACTGGTTCTGCACTCGAAGCTTTCCGATACCCCCAGCGCCCCGATTGCCCACATTATCTGCGCATACACACTGTCACGGATTGTATCCTTTATTTTCCTGAAAATGCAGGCGTGAAGCTCTGGATTGTTCACGATAAGTTCCACTATACAAAGGCTTATGAATGACGATTTTGTGCTCCCTCGTCCGCCGTATAGTACAAAATCTGCTCCGTCCCCATTATGTAACATTCGGTATACCTTTATGAACGGTTCGGCTATCAGCAGCGCAGGAATATACAGTTTCTTTCTCTCGCCGCCTGCCGTCGCCGCACGGATTTCCTTTATTGCGCTGATGTCACCGCTCTCAACTGCCTTTTCCAGAAGCTTCACGGCGCACAGCGTTACGACATCTGCATCCTTCTCGATTCCGTATTCCTTCAGCCGTTCAAGCTTTTCTTTATCATGCACGGGCTTCGCCGCAAGTTCACGGATTCTGCTCTCAAACCCCGTCATGTCTGCATCACCTCCCCTCTGTGCTCAAGCCCAAGCCGGGCTATCCGCCGATATATTCTGCGGTACTTTTCGGTGTCGGTTACGCCAAGGCGCCTCAGCATCTCATCGCTTCCGCGAAATTCCAGACGAGGGTCAGCCGGGGCGGAGGTTTTTTCGAATTCCGAAAGCTTTTTGCGTGCTCCTTCCTCGCTCTTTTCCTCTATACGGTAAAGATTGGTTGCGTTGCCGCCGTTGGCGTTTTTCCGCCGCTCAACCGTAAGCAATCCCTTGCCGCACAGCACCTTTATGCACCGCTGAACCGTCCTCATGCACACGCCCGCATCCTCCGCAAGCCGCTTAACCGACGGGAAACACTCGCCCGTATATGCGTACGCTTTTATGCACATATACACTATCTTTTCAGTCGGACGGAGCTCTTTGCTTCGCACCAGATTATTATGCACTTTTATGAAATTTCCGTCCATTTTTTCGCCTCCCGATTTGCTCTTGCTTTAATTATAGCATTATTTTTTTTGTAAAAGTTGCGGTGTTATAAGAAGAGCCTATCTCCCGAGCAGCGAGAATAAGTGAACACTGAGCTTTTTGCCGAGTGCCCTCGGCGAAATATATAAAACAATGAAAAGACAGGGCACAAGGCAAAAACGAAGTGTAATCTTATTCGAAGCGACCGAGAGGGAGTGGAGGCTTGACAGTAAAGAAGAGCCGAATTTCTGAGCAGGGAGGGTAAATGAGCATAGAGCTTTTCGCCGATTGGCAGCAATTACATTTGATAAAGCTGCATGCTGTGTAAATAATTAATTATTTATTAAACACAGTATTATTAAATCAATCTTATTAATTAAAATCTTATTTGTGCGGCGGTGTGTCATGAGGTTAGCAGAGGCGTGTCACCACCTCACGGAAGCGCTGTCACCCCCCTCATGACATGGATGGAATCGGAGTTTTGAAATTGTGGATAACTTTGTGGATAAATTGTGGATAAGCTTATTGACTTTTCTTCGGGGTTTTGATATAATTTTAGCGGAGGTGCTCACAGTGAAGAATTTTTTTGGCAAAATCAAGCCGTTTTTAATTAAATTTATCAGTTACATGAAGGTTGACACCAAGAAAAAGCTTGCTGTTTTTGCGGTTTCCGCAGCGGTTATTGTTATGCTCGCAGCGGCGGCAGGCGCCTGCATTGACATTTTTAGGGAATCCAATGCGCCGGAACCCGTTTCCACACCGGTTGACCTCAACAAAATCACCGACGGCACGCAAAACGGCATAAATATTATAAAAAGAAAGCCAAAGTCTGAGCCAAAGGCGAAAAATGACGCAAATGCTGCTGCGGACGAGGACCTGTCGCAGTACATAAACACTCACGACGACGCTGCCGCATACACCGAAAAGGCGACCCGTGACGAACAGATTGAAAGCATGATTTCGGAGATGTCGCTGGGCGAAAAGGTTTACCAGATGATGTTTGTAACCCCCGAGGCACTGTGCGGAAAAACGCTGGTCACTGAATGTGACGATGCGGTCAAGGAAGGGCTTTCAACCTACCCTGTCGGCGGAATCATACTGTTTTCGGACAATTTATCCTCAAAAAATCAGGTATCGAAGCTCAACGCCGATTTGCAGAGTACGAGCAAAATTCCGCTGTTTATCGGGATTGACGAAGAAGGCGGAAGCGTTTCGAGATTGGGCTCAAATCACGCTCTCGGTTTTGAAAAGCAGCCGTCCGCAGAGGAAATCGGGAAGTCGGGCGACCCGTCAGATGCTTACAGTGCTGCGGCAAAGACCGCAGAAGGACTGAAAAATCTTGGATTTAATCTTGATTTTGCGCCGGTTGCGGATGTGAAATCGGACGAAATGTCACAAATTGGGGACAGAGCATTTTCAGATTCGTTTGACGGCGCATGCACGTTCGTTTCGAGCTATGTATCCGGGCTGAAAGACGGCGGAATTGTATCGGTTCTTAAGCATTTTCCGGGGATTGGGTCGGCTTCAGCTGACACCCACAAAGGCCGTGTCGAAATTGCGGAAAGTTTAGATTCTATGCAAAAAAACGAGTTTCAGCCTTTCATTTCCGGCATACAAGCAGGGGCGGATTTCGTTATGATTTCACATGCGTCCCCAAACTGTACAACAGAGAAATCACCATCCTCGCTTTCCTCCGAAGTTGTATCGGGCTGGCTGCGCGGAAATCTTAATTTTTCGGGTGTTACTATTACCGATTCGCTCTCCATGAGGGCAATTACGGACGAATACACAACGGCTGCGGCGAGCGTCAAGGCGGTTTGTGCCGGATGCGACATGCTGCTCATGCCAAAAGACCTCACCGCTGCACACTCGGCTATAGTTTCAGCCGTCAAATCGGGCGAAATCACAGAAGAACACATCGATTCCTCCGTCCGCCGTATTCTTGCAGCCAAGAAAAAAAGAGGAATAATATAAATAAACAACAAGCAAGCTTTCAGGATTCCTGAAAGCTTGCTTGTTTTGTTTTCGCTGCCGGGCACTCGGCAAAAAGCTCAGTGTTCACTTATTCTCGCTGCTCGGGAGATAGGCTCTTCTTTTCTGTCAAGCCTCGGTTTCT
>JAXGBA010000078.1:0-38227 GCA_034186235.1 Clostridia bacterium
CATTCCCGGGGCAACGCCCGATTCGCTGCACACAAGAACCGAAGATTTCTGCATAACGGTGAAGCTTCCGTTTTTATAAAGTTCGGAAGTCCCGACATCCAGTCCGCCGCTTATCTCTATAAGGTTCGGCAGAACCGCTTTTCCGCCGACCGCCGCAGCGACTTCAGCGGCGTCCGCTTTAAGGCGGTTGACCCTTATATACATATGCGGAGGTTCATTCATTGCCGCCAACAGCTTTTCTGCCTCCTCATCGCCGAACATAGAAATCCACTTTTTGATTATACCCTTCGGAAACGAGTATTTTATTTTAAGATACTTTACAAGATCGGTTTTATCAGGAAGTTCTACGGTTTCCGAAGATATTTTCCTTAAAACGCCGTTCACAAAGCCTGCACTGTGCGGTGAAAACCGTTTTGCAAGCAAAACGCTTTCGTTGACCGCTGCGGATGGCGGAATCCTGTCCGTAAACAAAAGCTGAAACGCCCCTGTGCGCAGAATATTTTTAACCGTATCGGAGGGCTTGTCAAAATCACAGAAGTGAGAAATCGTATAATCGAGCCGTGTTCTGTTTGAAAGCACTCCGTAAACAAGTGCAGCCGTCAGCGAACGGTCTTTGGAATCAACTTTTTTTAAAATATCCTTAAGCAAAAGATTTGCATAATTTTCGTTTGTTTTGTCAAGCGCTAAAACCGCAGCCTCTCTCGCTCTCATCATCTTCTCCTGTCACGGATGGCGATGAGCCTCAAAAGCTGCAGAAGCGCCATTGCCGCAGACGCAACATATGTCATTGCGGCAGCCGAAAGAACCTTTTTTGCACCGCTTATTTCCTCGCCCTCAAGCATGTATGATGATTCGAGAGTTGAAAGGGCGCGTCTTGACGCATTTATCTCAACGGGCAGCGTTACAATATGAAAAAGAACAGCAGCCGAAAAGAGAATTATGCCGACATCGGTAAGCATAAAAAAACTGGATGAGAAAATCAGCCCAAGTATAAAAAGCGGCATCGCAAGCTGTGAGCAGAGATTTACAACCGGAACAATGGCGTTTCTCACCTTTATGGGCGTGTATCCGACGGCATGCTGAACAGCATGGCCGACTTCGTGCGCCGCAACGCCTATTGCCGCAACAGATGATGAGCCGTAAACGCTGTCGGACAGCCTTACCGTATTCGATCTCGGGTCGTAATGGTCGGTAAGATTTCCGGCGATATGCTCAATCGCAACATTATGCAGACCGTTCATATCAAGTATGCGCCTTGCGGCGTCATAGCCGGTCATGCTGCGCCTGTTTGAAACTCTCGAAAACCTCGCAAATGTCGAATTTACATTTGCCTGTGCCCAAAGCGAAAGAATAAGCGCCGGCAGAATTATAATCCATGTAGGATCAAAAAACAGCATAAAATCAGCTCCTTTATTCGCAAATTGTATTTTCGGGGATTGTGTGCCCTCTTAAATAATCGTCAACGGACATTTCGCCCTTACCTTGGGGTTTGAACTTTCTTATATATACCGAACCGTCACCGCATCCTATCGGCAAGCCGAGGTTTTTCTCATACTTCCCGACAGCGCCGGCAGGCAGCGGCTTTTCGGAATAAGAACACTCCGTAATTTTGAAAATCTTGCCGTCCATCACCGTAAACGCAAGCGGAACGGGGTTTAACGCACGGACAAGATTATAAATATTCTTGCCCGAATCCTCCCATTTTATATGCGCCGTTTCTTTGCCGAGCATGGGCGCATATGTAAATTCGTCATGATTCTGCGGAATCCTTTGCAGACTTCCGTCCTTCAGCCTGTCAATGGTTTCGGAAAGAACCTCCGCTCCGATTTCCGACAGTTTATCAAAAAGTTCTCCGCCGGTCATCGTATCCGTAATCTCAATTTCGGACTTAATAAGCATATCGCCCGTATCAAGCCCTTTGTCCATCATCATTGTCGTAACGCCGGTCATCGTATCGCCGTTCATGATGCTTCGCTGAATCGGCGCAGCACCCCTGAGTTTCGGCAGAAGCGACGCATGGACATTTATGCAGCCGTACTTCGGATAATCAAGAATATATTCCGGCAGAATCTTCCCGTAGGCAACAACCACGATAAGCTCTGGATTGAGCTTTTTAAGGGTTTCGAGGAACTCTCCACCCTTTATTCTTTCCGGCTGAAAAACGGGAATCCCAAGTGCTTCTGCACGTGCCTTGACAGGGGTCGGCATAAGCTTGTGACCTCTGCCTTTCTGCCTGTCGGGCTGGGAAACAACGCCGGCGACCTCCGTTTTTTCATATAAAACATCAAGACATCCCAGGCCAAAATCCGGAGTGCCCATAAACATTGTTCTCATAAATCAATCACCCTATTCTTCCGCCTTCATGGTATATAAAACTCCGTCAAGGTGGTCAATTTCGTGGCAAAGCGCACGGGCAAAAAGACCGTTTCCGCTTATCTGCACCTTTTCTCCCATACGGGTCTGGGTTTCGACGGTGACGGACTTCGGTCTTCTGACCTCCGCTGCCTCACCCGGAAGGCTGAGGCAGCCTTCCGGTTCGCATATTGTTTCCTTTGACCGGGCGATAATTTTCGGGTTTATAAGTTCGTACCTTCCTTCGCCTATATCAACAACCGCAACCCTTCTCAAAACCCCTACCTGGGGACCGGCAAGACCCACGCCGTTTGCACTCTGCATAGTTTCATACATATCGTCAAGCAGGGTAAACAGCCTGTCATTAAAATCCGTAACCTCACGGCATTTTTTATAAAGAATTTCATCCGGAACCTTTCTTATTTCTCTTATTGCCAAAAAAATGACCTCCTAAAAAATTGAAATGTGCGTATCTCTTTTTTTAGAGTTATGCCTGTCGCAGACCTTCCAGAGAGCAGGGCGTATATCGGCGGACGCTTTTATCAGCATCTGCCACCTATACACATTGTTAACCCTCGAAATCACACACGGAACCGGCCGCATAATTTCGAGAATACCGTCCGTTCCCTTAAGTTCGTCTTTAATTTCGTTTATTCTTATTCCGGCGGCGGAATTATCGCCCCCGGTTACAAGCACGGTAAAAATTCTGCAAAACGGAGGATACACCGAAAGTTTTCTCAGTGCAAGTTCCTGTCTGTAAAAATCGTTGTAATCCTGCAATTTTGCAAAATTAATGCAGTCGTTTTCGGGAGAATATGTTTGAATTACCGCTCTGCCGCAGTTTTCGCCCCTCCCGGCACGGCCGAGAACCTGGGTAAGCATCGAAAACGCCTTTTCCTCGGAGTCAAATTCCCCGGAATTAAGCATCATATCCGCCGCAAGAACACCGACAAGCGTGACATTGGGAAAGTCAAGCCCCTTCGTCACCATCTGTGTTCCGAGAAGAATATTGGCATTTTCATCCGAAAATTTCTGCAAGAGCCGCCTGTGAGCCGACTTTTTCGCAGTCGTATCCATATCCATACGGATAACCGAAGCTGACGGAAAAAGATTTTTTATTTCCTCCTCAACCTTCTGCGTGCCCGTTCCGAAATACTTAACATAGGCGCTTCCGCATTTCGGGCAGATCTTAGAAGGCACGGTCTGATATCCGCAGTAATGGCATATAAGCTTATTTATATTTGAATGGTATTTAAGCGAAACCGAGCAGTTGGGACAGTCAAACACATATCCGCATTTTCTGCATGATATGAACGACGAATGTCCTCTTCTATTTATAAACAGCACCGTTTGCTCGCCGTTTTCGATATTTTTTGAAATCTCGCATGCAAGCTTTTTTGAAAACACAGAGGAGTTGCCCTCCTCAAGTTCTTTTCGCATATCGGCAATTTCGACTTTCGGCAGCGGAGCGCTGTTATAGCGTTTTGACATCGAAAGCCTGTTTTTACAGTGATACACATCCGAAACGCGCGGCGTTGCGGATGCTTCAAGCAGAAGTGCACCGTGCTGTTTTGCACGCATAAATGCGACTTCTCTCGCATCATATCTGGGCGAAATTTCAGAAACATAGCTGTCATCATTCTGTTCATCGATAATAATTGCACCTATGTTGTCAAGCGGAGCAAAAATCGCCGATCGCGCACCGACAACCACCCTCACCCCGCCTTTTCGGATTTTCTGCCAGTTATCAAACCTCTCCCCGACGGAAAGGCCGCTGTGAAGCACCGAAACCATGTCCCCGAACCGTGCGCCGAAGCGCCGTATAGTCTGGGGGGTCAGCGAAATCTCGGGAACAAGCATAATCGCATTTCTCCCCGATTCTATTGTATCGCCGATAATTCTGAGATATACCTCGGTTTTGCCGCTTCCCGTAACGCCCCTTAGCAAAAATCTTCCGGTTTTACCCTTGATTTTTTCAAGAACCGCTTTTTGCTCGTCTGTAGGCTCGGGGGGCACATCGGGTTCAAAAAACTCGTTTTCCGCTCTGCTTACAGGTCTTTTGTAAATCTCAATTATTCCTTTTTTGCAAAGGATATCGAGTGAACCCCTGCCTGCGTCCGCGCTGTCAAGAAGCTCCGGAACCGCCATTTCGCCCTCTGCGCCGAGAATACCGAGAATCCTCATCTGAACCGGCGCCTTTGACGCAAACTCCGCCATATACACCTCAAGGACATCAGCCTCCGCCGCAATATATGCAATATTAACGGTTTTTTCTCTTATCGGCAGAAAGCGCTGTTTTGAAACCGCAACAATCCCCTTTTTTATCATGGAATTAACCGCCTGGCGAACGCTCTTGCCCGTTTCACGGTTAAGTTCGGAAATGCTCGAAACGCCTCCGTTTTGCTTCAAAAACTCCAGAACCGCCGTCTGAACGGTCGAATGTTCGGTAAGATTTTCCGCATTTTCGGGATTTACAAGTGTAACGGTTTCTTTGAACTTCATGCCGCTTCCCGGAGGCATAAAAAGCCTCAATGCAGCATAATGGCTCGAAAAGTACCTGTTCCGTATCCAGGCCGCAAGCTCCATATCAAGCTTTGAGCAAACAGGCATTTCGTCCAAAACCGCCGCAATTTTTTTGATATTTCCGGTTTCGATATCGGTTTTATCAGAAATATCGGTTACAAAACCGTCGGTTCTTCTTCCGCCGAACGGAACCTCAACACGCATACCGGGAAGAACTCTCATGCCCTCCGGCACCTCGTAATCAAAGCTTCTGTCGAGCGCATAAGCCATTGAGTTTATATAAACCTTAGCATAGTTCATTATTTGTCACCATATCGAGAAGCCTCCCCGCAAGGGAAAGTTTGCTCATTTTGGGAAGCGAAGCGGATTTCCCCGATTTAGAGAACACGGTTACCACATTTGTATCGCCGCCGAAACCGGCGCCTTCTGTTTTAAGATTGTTTGCCACGATATAATCTGCGTTTTTCCGTTTCAGTTTATCTACCGAGTTTTTCTCCATATCCTTCGTTTCCATGGAAAAACCGACAATTTTTGCTTTAAGGCCCATCGAGCCGAGTTCAGCAAGAATATCGGGATTTTTAGCAAGGGTAATGCTGCCCATTTCGTCCTTTTTAATTTTATCGTCCGAAACGGTTTCGGGTCTGAAGTCCCCCACAGCCGCAGCCTTCACGATTATATCTGCCTCCTCTGCCCGCTTAATAACCTCACGGCGCATATCAAGCGCTGACTCAACATTTATCCTCTCAACGCCGACCGGGCAGGAAAGCGCCGAAGGCCCCGAAACAAGCGTAACGGAAGCACCCCGAAGGTATGCCGCACGCGCAAGCGCATATCCCATTTTACCGGTAGAGCGGTTTGAAATGAATCTAACGGGGTCGATTTTCTCTCTTGTCGGCCCTGCGGTAATCAAAACACTTTTTCCGGAAAGCGTCTGAGGGGTAAGCGATTTTACGATTTCCTCAAATATATCTCCGACCGGCGCAAGGTGACCTTTCCCTTCATCTCCGCATGCAAGCCTTCCGGAGGACGGCTCAACAAAACGGAATCCCCTTTTTTTCAGCCGCTCAATATTTTCGCCCACCACAGGGTTTTCGTACATACCTGTATTCATTGCAGGCGCAACAATAACCGGCACTTTCGCCGCCATCACGGTTGTCGAAACAAAATCATCGGCAATTCCGCAGGCAATTTTACCTATTATATTAGCGGTTGCCGGGATTATCACAACCGCATCGGCACGCTTTGCAAGCGAAATATGCTCCACCTCATAATTTTCGGGAACGGCAAACATATCGCACGCAACATTTCTGTTCGTGAGCGTCCCCAGCGTCAACGGCGTTATAAATTCGCACGCCGCGCGCGTCATCATCGTATAAATTTCGGCCCCGGCGGTTTTTAAAAGACTTATCAGTTCGCAAGCCTTGTATGCCGCAATGCCGCCGCACACGCCGACCAGAACCGTTTTGCCCTTAAGCATCTTCTTCTCCGTTTTCGGTTTCCGTAGACGGCTCTTCCGTTTCCGTATTTTTCTCCGCTTCCTCGCCGTCAATAATTCTTATTTTGCCCTGATAAAGTTCGTTTGCGGCAATTGTAACTTCCTTGTCGCTGTCGCATACAACAAGCTGTTCATCCCCGAGGGCAAGCTCCCTTGCGCGCTTTGCAACCGCACAGACAAGCGAATATCTGTTGTCCACAATTTTGTCAAGCTCGTTGATTGAAGGTTTAATCATCATAATAGCATTACTCCTTTAAATTCCAAACATTTTTTAAGTATTCTTTATTTCTGCAAACTCTGATTTTTTCGGCGTCGGCAATAGTTTCAAGCTTATCCGCCGCCAAACCGAGCTTGTCGTTTACAATAATATAATCATAGTTTGCACCGCGCATAATTTCCCTATGCGCTTCGCCAATTCTTTTTTCGATAACCTCAGGGCTTTCCGTGCCCCTTCCGGTAAGGCGTTCTCTCAAAATTTCGGGAGATGGCGGCAAAACGAAAACCAGAACCGCATTGGGGCACTTCTCCTTGACTTTGTATGCGCCCTGAACCTCAATTTCGAGAATTACATCCCTTCCCTCCTCCATCGCACGAAGCGCCGGAGCCTTGGGAGTTCCGTAATAATTGCCGCAGAACTCGGCATATTCAAGCAGCCCGTCATCGGCAATCAGCTTTTCAAACTCATCTCTCGTTTTGAAAAAGTAAGTTACGCCGTCCTCATCCCCTGGCCTTGGGCTGCGGCTTGTTGCCGAAACCGACAGAAACGTTTCCGGTCTGCGCTTTATGTATTCACTGCAAACCGTACCCTTCCCGGCGCCGGACGGCCCTGAAACAATCAGCAGAACCCCCTTATTCATAGTCCTCGCCCTCCTGCATACGCGCCGCAACAGTTTCCGGCTGCACCGCAGATAAAATAACATGATCGCTGTCCATAACAATAACCGCTCTTGTACGCCTGCCGTAGGTTGCATCAATAAGCATGCCGTTATCCCGTGCCTCCTGAATTATGCGCTTAATCGGCGCAGATTCGGGACTTACGATGGCGATAAGGCGGCCTGCCGAAATCATGTTGCCGAATCCGATATTAATCAATTTCATAAATGTTCCCCCTAAAATGACTATTCGATATTCTGAATCTGTTCCCTTATCTTTTCAAGCTCGCTCTTTACATCGATAACGATTTTTGAAATCTTGATGTTATTCGCTTTTGAACCGGTTGTATTGATTTCCCTGTTCATTTCCTGCAATATAAAGTCCAGCTTTTTGCCCACCGGGGCACTTGCTTCGAGCGTTTTTGAAAATTCCTTTATGTGGCTTTTAAGCCTTACGGTTTCCTCATCAATCGCCGCCTTGTCAGCAAAAACCGCAACTTCGGTAAGTACCCTTGAGCGGTCAAAATCGGCATTACCGAGAAGTTCTGTGATTTTCTGCTCAAGATTTTCGCAGTACTCACGCACAACATCGGGTTCGATTTTCTCTATAGCCGCAACCTTCGCCGAAATCCCCTCCAGCTTGGTTTCAATATCATGTTTAAGGCGCTCACCCTCACGCTTTCTCATCCCGACATAAGCCTCCATAACTTCATCGAGAACCTCTTTAACCGAATTTTTAAGGAGTTCCTCATCCTCCTCGGCTCTCTCAAAGCTGAACACATCGGCATTTCTGGCTACTGTCATGACAGAAATATCGTCGCTGAGCGAAAAGCTGTCACGCAGCTCGCGAAGCGCCGCAATATAGCTTTCGGCATAAGCGCGGTTTAAGGTTACAAGCGACTCACCGCCGTCGATTTTTTCGATTCTGATAAAAACATCGACCTTACCGCGGCTTATATAGCCTTTGAGGTATTCGCGCACGAAGTCCTCCAGAAAATTATAATATCTCGGAAGCTTAATCGAGAAATCCGTAAAACGGTTGTTCACACTTTTAAGTTCTATGTTGATACGGTATCCGTTGATTTCTTTTTCGCATCTACCGTACCCGGTCATACTCTGAAGCATATTTTCAATCTCCAATCTGAAATTCAATACAATTACTCTATTATATATTTTAACATTTTTTTTGATAATGTCAATTAAAAAATTGATTTTTTATTAAATATAAGGTATAATATTTTTAAATCAAATGATTTTTTGGTGGAAAGGACAATAAAAACTATGGCACTTGACGGAATTGTGATAAAAAATATCGTGTCCGAGCTGAACAAAACCCTAACCGGCTCACGGGTTGACAGAATATATCAGCCCGAACGGGATGAACTTACGGTAATTTTCCCGGAGGGGAGGCTTACGCTTTCTGTAAACCCGTCGGCGGCAAGAGTATGCATGAGCACCGCAAAAAAGGAAAATCCGCAGCAGGCACCGATGTTTTGTATGCTTCTTCGCAAACACCTGACCCCGGCACGCCTCGAAAGGGTTTACCAGGACGGGTTTGAAAGAATAATAATTATGGAATTTGACGCACGCAACGATATGGGCGACAGCGTTAAAAAGAAGCTTATATGCGAACTTATGGGCAGGCACAGCAATATAATTCTGACCGATGAAGACGGCAGAATCATAGACAGCATAAAACATATCGATGTGTCGGTTAGCA
Source organism: Clostridia bacterium (assembly GCA_034186235.1). Taxonomy (GTDB): domain Bacteria; phylum Bacillota; class Clostridia; order HGM11514; family HGM11514; genus CAKSKB01. The sequence goes on from JAXGBA010000078.1 coordinate 8,963, forward strand.
GCGTAAGGCAGATACTCCCCGGGCTTATGTACGAAGGTGCGCCGACGCAGCATAAGCAAAATCCGCTGACTGCGTCCGAAGAAGATATAGAAAATGCCCTTCTCGGCTTTGATAAATATACCCCGTCGGACAAAGCCTTGCTCGAAGCGTTTACAGGGCTCTCGCCCATGGCTTGCCGGGAAATCGCATTTCGGGCGACAGGGTGCACCGATACCCCGATTTGCGATGCCGAAAACCTTGCGGAAACGGCAAAGGGTTTTTTTGATGATATAAAAAGCTGCAGTTTCACGCCCTGCACCGTATATATTGACGATAAAAAAGAGGAATTTTCATCTTTTCTGCCGAAACAATATGGCAGGCGTGCAAAAATCGTTGCTGCCGAATCCGTAAGCGAGGTTCTTGAAAGCTTCTACGAAGGAAGAGATGCACAGGCACGGCAAAAGCAGAAAACGGCAGCCGTTTCAAAGCTGGTTTCAAACCTAATCGCCCATGCCTCAAAGAAAATAAATATTTATAAAAATACAATTAAGGATTCCGAAAACCGTGACAGCTTTAAGCTTAAAGGCGATCTTCTCATGGCAAACATCTATAAGCTTAAGGGGGGAGAAAGCAGCATAACCGTTGAAAACTTCTATGACGAGTCACTGCCGGAGGTTAAAATTACGCTCGACCCGCAAAAAACGCCTTCGCAGAACGCCCAAAGGCTGTACGCCAAGTATACCAAGCTTAAAACCGCAGGCGAAGTGGCGGCGGAAATGCTCGAAAAAACCGAGGAGGAGCTTGCATATCTTCTTTCTGTACAGCAGTTTATATCGGAAATCAAAACCTCGTCCGACCTTTCTCAGATAAAAGAAGAGCTGCACGAGGGGGGATACATCAAAAAAAGCAAAGGTAGGCAGAAGCCTCAAAAGGCAAAGCCGATTGAGCTCGAAAGCAGCGACGGATTTAAGATACTTGTAGGCAAAAACAATATACAAAACGACTATGTTACCTTCAAGCTTTCAAGAAGCCGCGATATATGGCTGCACACAAAGAACATACCGGGATCCCACACGCTTATTGTCAGAGGAAATGCCGATGAAATCCCCGAGTCCACAATAATCGAGGCGGCAAATATCTGCGCCGCACACTCCAAGGCAAAGGACGGGGTTAAGGTTCCGGTTGATTACACAGAAATCAAAAATGTCAAAAAAATCGCAGGCGCCAAGCCTGGAATGGTTATATACGACAACTATAATACGGTGTATGTCACGCCGTCTGATAAAGGAGAAAAAGCATGAATATTATTCAAGTTTCATCACTCGAAAAAATACTGCCGAAAAAAAGCCTTGAAGCAACGGAAATCAACACATTCACCGTGCTTCTCGGCGAAAGATTTTCGTATCAGATTGCATACAGGTGCGATGAAAAATACGAAAAGTACGCTGTCAGAGTTGAATCAAGCCTTTCCGTTTCGGTTCGTGACGAGCAGCTTGTTCCGGTTATGACCCCATATAACCGCGGCTCTTACGACCAGGATTTTATCACTCGTGAACCGTTCCTCTGCCCCGACCCTCTGATTAAAAATCCGGGTACAATCCTTGCATATGAATGGTACAAAGGGCTTTGGATTACGGCGGAAGGCACAGACGCTCCCGGAAAACACGAAATCAAGGTCATATTTGAAGGCGAAAAAACATATGAAAAAGTATTCACGCTCGAAGTCATTAATGCACGCCTTCCCGAGCAGGAGCTTATTTACACAAACTGGTTCCACACAGACTGCATAGCCTCATACTACAACCTTCCCATGCTCGGCGAGGCGCACTGGGCAATGATAGAAAAGTTTGTTGAAACCGCCGTTAGGAACGGCATGAATATGATACTTACTCCGATTTTTACGCCTCCGCTCGACACAGAGGTCGGCTCGGAAAGGCCCACCGTTCAGCTTGTTGAAATCAGAGAAGCGGATGGAAAATATTCATTTGATTTTTCACTGCTTAAAAGGTGGATTGCGCTTTGCCTCAAAAAAGGCATAAAATACTTTGAAATGGCGCATCTTTTCACGCAGTGGGGCGCAGAATTCACACCGAAAATCATTGTGAACGGTTCAAAAAAATTCGGTTGGCACAAGTCTGCGACAGGGGCGGAATACAAGGAGTTTTTGACGCAGTTTTTGCCGGCGCTGACGGAATTTCTGAAATCCGAAGGCATTGCGGACATTACATATTTTCATATTTCGGACGAACCGAACCCCGCTCATCTCGAAAAATATCTCGCCGCAAAAGAAGCCGCCGCAAAATATCTTGACGGCTTTAAGATTATGGATGCGCTTTCAAATGTGGATTATTTTGATAAAGGGGTTGTTGCGCTTCCGGTTCCGGCTTCAAACCACATTAAGCCCTTCCTTGAAAGGGACATCAAGGAACGCTGGACATACTACTGCGTTTCGCAGCAAGACCTTGTAAGCAACCGCTTTATGGCAATGCCGGCGTGCAGAAACAGGAGCATAAGCTATCAGTTATTTAAGCACAATATAAAAGGGTTTTTGCATTGGGGCTTTAACTTTTACTACTCGCAGTATTCAAAACGGAAAATCAATCCGTTTTTTGAAACCGACGCCGGCGGCGCAAACCCGATTAATGACGACAGCGGATTTCCGTCGGGCGACTCGTTTTCGGTTTACCCCGGGGATGACGGCGCAATTGAATCGACAAGGCTTATTGTATTTCACGAGGCGCTCCAGGATTTATCGGCAATGCGCCTTCTGGAATCCGAAATAGGGCATGAAAAATGCGTTGAATTCATAGAATCAACGCTTTCTCACAAAGCGGATTTCGACATATGCTCAAAATCCGCAGATGAAATACTCAATCTCCGCCTTGCTGTAAACCGCAAAATTGCGGAGCTTCTTTAGAACAAACGGATATTAAACAATCCTCATAAAAAAATCGGTAAATATCGGCCATACCGATAACCGAAAAGGAATTCAGCGGAACCGTTATGCCGGTTCCGCATTTTTTTAAATACGCTTCCTTTGCGGTCCAGATTTCAAAAAACGCTCTTTTGGGATTTTCGGCAGACAGAATATATTCACGCTCGTCACTGCTGAATTTTTCCGCAATCTTAAGATTGACCTCCCTTATGCGCTCAATATCTACCCCGACTTCGCAGTCCGAAACGGCAGCCGCCGCAAAAGAACCGCTGTGGGAAATATTAAAGAAAGCCGCACCCTCGGCATAAGGCTTGCCGTTTTCCGTGCGTTCAAACTCACCCGAAAAGCCAAGCTTTTCCCTGACAAGTCCGTAAATTCTTTCTCTCAGAGCCTCCGTGTCGGAAAGCTTTTTTCCGCTCGTCTTTATTTTTATAACATACACTTTAGTCATATTCTAAATATAAATGCTGAAAAACCTCATATCTCCGCTTTCATAATCATCAGCGGTTGCATAAGCGCACATTGTGATTTTTTTGCATTTTCCGTTCCTTATAAGTTTAACCTCGTATTCCGCCATCATGTTGTCCGCCGTATTCTTGCAAACTGCTTCGGCACGCACATTTTCTCCGCATACGGTATCGGGGCAGAATATTTCCGATTCCGCCATGCCTGTTTTCTTGCTTTTTGCAAGAAGTATCGGACCGTAAGTAATGTAAGAACGCCTCTTTTTCTCCATATATTCCACAGGAACCGTAACCCCGGGTTTTCCGTAGGGAATCCAGCGCTGAACCTTAAAATCGCCCTCAGGAATTTCGCCGGGCTCAGCCGGAAAATCATGTATTTCAGCTTTAAAATCAAAATCGGCGGTTATTTCGGAAACGCCTTTTCCGACAGTTAATTTATAATAATCTCCGCTGACCTTAACGCCGTCAACGGCAGCATTCCTGCCGGCGGTATCGGGAATTCTCAAAAACACGTCCGCCGCCGCTTGGGCACAAATTTTAATATTCACTTTTCCGTTTCGAATATATCCCTCGGAAATCGTAATTTCAGCCGTATCAAGCTTGGATTTGAGAGGAGAATACATATTTATGTAAATATTTTCACCCGAGGTTGATACCGCAAGCTCCGTAACATTTATATAACCTCTCGGTATGTTGTCAAGACAGCACTGGTTGTATTTAAGCCCCGACTGACCGCTTGCAATCATGTGACAGCAATTTGCGCGAACAGCTCTTGCACCCCATTTGCCGTCGTCCGAAACCGATGCCAAAAAGGCGTTATAGTATGCTTTTTCAACCGAATTGACATATTTCGCATCACCGGTTAATCTGTAAAGCTCGCTGCAAACCCTTATCCAGTGTATCACATCGCACGGCTCTGAAAGAGCGTTCTCAATTTTCGAAGCATTTGCAAAAATGTCGTTAAACCCGACCGAACCCATAGGATTAAGCTCGTGTTTTTCAAGAAGCTCGTGCATGTTGCAAACCGCATAGAAATATTTTTCCGTGCCGGTAACCTTATAAAGCTCCAAAAGTCCGTCAAGACAGGACATCATCTCGTAAGCCTTTGCCCACAGATTGCTTTGCGGATACCACTCGTGAACCGGTTTTTTCATCAGAGCATTTCTTATGATGTTCGGCTTTTTGCCGTCGTCTCTGTCCCAGTTTTCCGCAATATCCACACAGAAATCAAGCAGCTTTTCATCACCTGTCAGGCGGTAAAGTATAAGCATCGGCTTGATTATCGAACCGCTCGGCAGACCGCAAAAGTTTTTTGTACCCGTTTCGGATATATGTACACCAAGCTCCGAGAGCTCCGAAATAAGCTGATTAGCCAGGCGATGAGCGCCGCCTAGAATTTTTTTGCTGCCGGTCAGCTCCGCCGCTTCAACCAGACCCCAAAGCGTGTATTTCCTGCACCAGATGTTCCAGTTCCAGTCACAATCCCATCCCATAATATCAAATGCCGCCTTCGGGTCGGGCGCAAACACATTTTTGCTGTCCTTATATGAGTTGATATATCCGTCCTCTCTTGCAAATGTAAGGACATTAAGCGCAGCCTTTTCGATAAATTTCTTCAGTTCCTCTCTGCCGGTATATTTATATACGCGGCAGGCGCTTATAATCAGTTTTCCCCAAAATTCTCCGCTCCAGTGTCCGACCGCAGTATCGTCATCATGCGGGAATTTTAAGGCGTCCTCTGCCTCTTTGTATATCTCGTTTTCGGCAAAGTCGGAAAAAATGCGGTTTTCAAAAAAGCGTTCCATATACTCTTCTTCAAAACCGCAAAATCTTGTTTTGCCGATTTCGGGAAATTCCACCCGATTTTTAATCTTGTACACCATATCAATCTCTCCAAATCAAGTATTATATAGAAATTATACACAATCCGCCTTTAGTTGTCAATATAAAATACAGCTGTTTTCGTATCGTGTAAATATTTTGCCGTCCAAAAGTCAATTGTGTATATTGACCTGAAAAAGTTTTTATAGTATAGTATGTATAATATATTATAATGAGGTAAACTGTATATGAACTACATTGTAAAAAACGAAAAAGAACTTTTTGAGGCGGTAAAGGCTATCAATTCCGAAACGGAGGCGGCCGTGATAACAGTCGAAGCCGGAACATACGAAATAAACGAAAGCATCGTTTTCATGCGTGATAATGTCACAATAGAATCAAACGGCGATGTAAACTTCAGGGGAAGCCGCAAAATCCCGGTAAACGGAAGCGGCAAGGTTGAAATCGACCTTAAATCCCAAGGAATTACCGATTTCGGAAAATTCGGAGAAGGTCCTTTCGAGGATTTCTGGAACAAATATGATATACCCAAGCCGCATATGACGAACGAAGGCCCGGGTGCCGAGCTTTTTTACGATGACAAAGCAATGCCTCTTTCGAGATATCCCGAAACCGGCGAACTTAAAATAACCAAGGCCCTCAGCAAAACACCGCTTGTGGAATACGGCCACACGGAAAGAATAGGCTCTATGGAAGGAAAGTTTTTGTGTAATGACAGTTTCGTAAAAGAATGGGCAGACGAGGACGACCCTTTGCTCATAGGATACTGGGGAAATGACTGGGCAACACAGCGACATACCGTAAAATCCGTTGACCCGAAAACAGGCGCCATAGAGGTAAATCCGCCGTACCATGCGTTCGGCTACCGTGACGGCAAAATTTTCAACAACGACGACGGAGGGGCTTCGTTTTATGCCCTGAATTTGAAATGCGCCCTCAAAAAGCCCGGAAACTGGTGTATAGACCGCAAAAGCGGAAAAATACATATGATTCCTTATGAAAACCAGAAAGAGGTCAGCATATCTGTATGCGAAGATATTTTTTCGCTCTGCGGCAGAGAAAACATACATATAATAGGTATAAATATGTCCGAGTGCCGCAAATCGGGCGTAATGATGAACGGCTGTAAAGCTTGCTCGGTTGAAAACTGTCGCATTTACAATACCGGTGCATGGGCGGTAATTGCTGATGACTGCACCGATACAAAGGTTGTAAACTGCACAATATTCGATACCGCCGGCGGCGGCATTGCCCTCAGCGGAGGCGACCGCTCGACCCTTACCCCGGCAAACAATATTGCCGAGGGCTGCGAAATTCACGACATTGCACGGTGGCACAAAACATATCTTGCCGCAATTGAACTTAACGGAGTCGGCTGTACGGCTTCCGAGAATAAACTTTACGACCTTCCGCATTTTGCAATAGTTTTCCAGGGCAACAATCATATAATAGAGAAAAACGATATTAAAAACGCATGCTATTCGTCAAACGACGCCGGTGCAATCTATGCCGGCCGCGACTGGACCTGCCGCGGAAATATAATAAGATATAATTATATTCACGATTTCCCGGGGCGCGCAAATGTCGGCTGCATAGGAATATACTTTGATGACGCAATGTCCTCAGCAGAGGTTTACGGAAATACCATTGTCGGCTCAATACAGGCGGGAATTGAACTCGGCGGCGGAAGGGACTTCAAAATTCATCATAACACATTTATAAACTGCCATGTTTCGATGATGATGGACGCACGCCTCAAAAACTGGGGAACCACTGACAAACTTCTGCGCCACCTCGGCGAGGTTCCGTACAGAAATAAGGTGTGGGAAACAGCATATCCCGAGCTTTTCAGGATTCTTGATGAAGATTTCTGCGCTCCGGAAAATAATGAATTTCACGATAACCTCACAATCGGCGGTCACGGCGTTGCCGTATCGAAGGACGGCGCCGATGAATACATAATCATGAAAAACAATACATTTATAAAATCGGATTTCCCGACCGCCGTCCACGAACGGTACAGATCCAACTGGTGGGCATTCCCGGAAGAAGAATAGATATTAAAATAATCGAAATTCCGCACTTCATGCCGACCGATTTGTTGATAATGAATATCACTTTTAACAATCATTAAAGGCAGGATTTGTGCATTTGTTCAAATGTGTAAATATTTTACCCTATATGTCAAAATATTTACCTTTTTAAGTTGCGCCAAATATGTTATACTTAATGTGTTATCTTAGATTGGCGGTTAGTGTGTAATCGCCAAGCCTGTTTTTAATTACTTAGGAGGTGGCAAAATTGGCAAAAGAGGTAACAAATGAACTTACATACATACCTAAAAAGCAGAGTGCGGCACTTATTTTCAAAAAGAATTGGATGCTCCTTGCACTGTGCGCACCGATGCTTGTTTATCTTGCAATTTTCCGTTACGGGCCGATGTTCGGTATCATATTGGCATTTAAGTCGTATGACTACCAGGGAGGTATCATCGGAAGTGACTGGACGGGTCTTTACAACTTTGAGTTCTTCTTCCAGTCGGACAGTTTTACGATAGTTGTAAGAAACGCCCTTCTTTACAACATGGTAATGATATTCCTGGGTCTTATTGCGTCAATCATGCTTGCGCTGCTGCTCTTTGAGCTTTCGGGCAGGATTGCTATCAGGGTTTATCAGACGCTTATGTTCATACCGCATCTTCTCTCATGGGTTGTTGTTGCGTACATGGTATACGCATTCTTAAGTCCTACACACGGTATGCTGGTAAGCATCTATAATTACTTCGGCCTCACATATACCGACTGGTATTCTGAGCCTATGAAATGGATATTCATTCTGCCTATCGCCTCCATATGGAAAGGCTGCGGTATGAGTGCGCTTATCTATTATTCGTCACTCCTCGGTATCGACGCGGAATACTTTGAAGCTGCATCGCTCGAAGGTGCAACAAGGCCTCAGATTGCAAAATATATAACGCTACCGTTCCTGTATCCTACCGTTACAATCCTTACGATTATGTCTATCGGTAAGATATTCAATGCGGATTTCGGTCTGTTCTATCAGCTGCCGAAAGGCTCACCGCTGATCAGGACCACTACGGATGTTATCGAAACCTACACATACCGTGCATTCTATGAAGAAAGCAATATCGGGCAGTCATCTGCGGTAGGTTTGGTTCAGTCCTTGGTTGGCTTGGTGCTCGTTACGCTTACAAATGCCGTTGTTAAGTGGATCGACCCCGAAAGAGCATTGTATTAAGAAAGGACGGTGTTTGTAAATGGCAGTTGTTAAAAGAAAAAGCGAAACTATCGCAAAGTTTTTTATACATATTTTCTTCTGTTTGCTTTCGGTAACATTTATTATACCGATCTGGTCGATTATTTCCATCTCGTTCATGAGTGAAGAAGAAATCATCCAGAGCGGTTACGCAATGATTCCGAAAGAACTGTGCCTCACTGCTTATAAGTATATTTTCAGCAGTACCGGTGCTATTATCAACGCTTATAAAGCAACAATTATTACATCGGTTATGCAGTGCGTGCTGTTCCTCATCGTAGGTTCAATGTGCGCATACGCTATATCCCGTTCAGACTTCAAGTTCAGAGGACCTATTACATTCTTCATGTTCTTCACCATGCTGTTCGGCGGCGGTATGATTCCTTCTTACATACTTATCGCAAAGGTTATGAACCTTACCGATACTTATGCAGCACTGGTTTTTCCGTCAATTGGTAATGTATGGTCGATATTTATTATCCGAACATTCTTCCAGCAGTTGCCGGGCGCTATTATTGAGTCCGCAACTATTGACGGCGCAAGCGAATGGACGATTTTTACAAAGATTATTCTTCCGCTTTCGACGCCCGCACTTGCAACGATGGGACTTCTCGAGTTCCTCGGCGCATGGAACGCATGGATGCCCTCAATGCTTTACCTTACAAGTAACGGTAAAGACAAGAGAACTCTGCAGTATCTGCTTCAGACGATGCTTCGTAACATTGACGAGCTGAAGAGAAATCAGGAACAGACGGGTATGATTCTCGAAACAGCCAACACGCCTACAGAGAGTGCCCGTATGGCAATGGCGGTTGTTGCTGTCGGTCCCATTCTCCTTATATTCCCGTTCTTCCAGAAGTATTTCGTACAAGGTCTTACGGTAGGTTCCGTAAAGGGTTGATTTAAAGAAAATTTAAGGACACATAGCTTCATGCCGTGTGTCCTTTTCTTAAAAGGTGATATAAAAATGGGAAAAAATATCAGAAAACGCAATCTTAAACTCAATAGGGCGATTAAAATCACCGCTGCAATTATAGTATGGTTTGCTGTATTTTTGCTTATTAACCTCCTAACCAAAAGAAATCAGGCAAGCGGTTTGTCGGCAGACGTGACGGAAACCTATGTAATACTTGCTGTTTCGGCAATTATATCGCTGCTTGGGTTTGTTGCAACATTATATGCGGTGTTTTATTTTGAAAGGTTCTCTCTACAAAGGAGAAAGAAAAACAAAGATAAAAGATAATCGAAAGGATGCAGTTATGGGCAACTTTAAAGCTTTTTTGAAACGCAAAGACATTGAATTTTCGCTTAAGCGCTACGGAATTGATGCTCTCGGAGCAATGGCGCAGGGACTTTTCGCTTCACTTTTAATAGGAACAATTCTGTCTACGCTCGGTCAGCAGACAGGCTGGAAAATGCTTGTTGACATCGGCGACTTGGCAAAAACGGTACAGGGGCCGGCAATGGCTATAGCGATAGGATATGCGCTGAAATGTCCCCCGCTTGTTCTTTTCTCACTTGCAGCAGTCGGTGAAACTGCAAACAAAATGGGCGGAGCCGGCGGCGCTTTCGCGGTTCTGATCATTACAATTGTTGCAGCAGAGCTTGGAAAGGCTGTCAGCAAGGAAACAAAGCTCGATATTCTTGTAACGCCTGTTGTTACAATCTGCTCGGGCGCATTTCTTTCAATAACGATTGCCTCCTACATCGGAGCAGGTTCATCGCTTGTCGGTACATTTATAATGTGGGCAACAGAGCTTCAGCCGTTCTGGATGGGTATAATTGTTTCGGTTGTTGTCGGGATTGCTCTTACTCTGCCGATTTCAAGCGCAGCCATATGCGCAGCGCTTTCACTTACAGGGCTTGCGGGCGGCGCCGCTTTGGCAGGCTGCTGCGCACAGATGATAGGCTTTGCCGTAATGAGCTTCAGGGAAAACAAATGGGGCGGACTTCTTGCGCAAGGCCTCGGCACAAGTATGCTGCAGATGGGCAACATTGTTAAGAATCCGAGAATATGGATTCCGCCGACGCTTGCTTCTGCAATATGCGGTCCGATAGCAACCTGTATATTCCACCTTCGTATGGACGGCGCTCCGGTATCATCGGGCATGGGCACCTGCGGCCTTGTGGGGCAAATCGGCGTGTATACCGGCTGGATTGAAAAAGGCATAAACATCACTGCATTTAACTGGATAGGTTTAATTGCGGTTTCGTTTGTTCTTCCGGCTGTTCTTACATGGCTTTTCGGCCTTTTCTTCCGAAAAATCGGCTGGATTAAAGAAAACGACTTAAAACTGGATATATAAAAATCTGCAGCCGGGCAGAGCATTATTAAAATAAAGCATTTGCGTGTATCGTCAGGTTTCATGAGATACGGAGCAAATGCTTTTTGTTTTTAACTTGTATGTTTTGCGGCGTTCCTTGCAAATGATATTTACGGCTTTATAAAATGGCGAAGAATAGAAAAAAGGCAGGCGTTTACGCCTGCCCGGACTGCTTGAAAAACACATCATACACTCTTTTCCGCTGCCAATCCTGCTCCGATTGCAACACAGGATGCTGCGTCCTTTGCAACATATGCGGAAATACCGGTCGATTTCTCTATAAGTTCCGAGATACCGTTTAACAGACTTCCCCCTCCGGTCATAAGAATACCGTGCGTATTAATATCCGAAATAAGCTCCGGAGGGGTGCTTTCAAGCACGCACTTAACCGAATCGACAATCCTTTCCACACATGGCATCAAAGCCTGTCTTACATCATTTGAAGTTATAACAAAGTTTTCCGGCAAACCGCTTAGCAGCCCAAGCCCGGAAACCCTCATTTCGCCTTCCGCATTTTCATCAACGCTGCCGATTTTGATTTTTATATCTTCGGCGGTTCTGCTTCCGATTGTGACATTGTAATTTTTGCGCACATAGCGCCTGATCGCTTCATCAAAGCTGTCACCGGCACAGAAAACCGTGCTGTTCACTACAATGCCACCAAGTGAAATAACCGCAATATCGCTGCTTCCGCCGCCTATATCAATAACCATTCTTCCGCATGGCTTGTTGATGTCAATTCCTGCACCGATTGCCGCCGCAACCGGCTCTTTTATCAGCTTTACACGCCTTGCCCCGGCAGCTGATGCAGCGTCTGACACCGCTCTCTTTTCAACCTCGGACGCAAGGCACGGAACGCATATAACCACCGATGGCTTCATGATGTGCCCGCCCTCGGCCTTTCTTATATAATGTTTCAGCATACGCTCAGTCATTGAAAAATCGGAAATAACACCGCTTCTGAGAGGCCTTACGGCATTGATGTTCTCGGGTGTCCTCCCGAGCATACCTCGTGCCTCTCCGCCAAACGCAACGGTTTTTCCCAAAGCGTCAACCGCTATAACAGACGGCTCCCTGATTACAATTCCCTTTCCCGAAACATACACCAAAACAGAAGCGGTACCAAGGTCAATCCCGATATTTTTGGAAATAATATTAGCCAACACGCTCACCTCTCGACTGACATTATTTCCCGAAAACGCCTGTTTTATTCTATTGAAAAATCCTCAGGCGTAAAATTTTTCTCCTTAGGCTTTCTCATGCGTTTGGGCTGTATTCTGAGATAATTAAGGTCAAATTTCGGACATGTGTGTTCCGGCGGAACAATCCCCTCAAATTCGCACAGAATATCATCGGTAACCCTGATAAGCGTCGCATGATTGCAAAGCGCACAAATGCTGCGATATTCATCACTCACCGCAATCACTCCTTCAAAATTGATATATGTATATTTTATCATATTTCGTGCACAAATTCAAGCAATTTGCATATATTGTTATCAGAAAGGCAGTGAAGCTTGATGAACAGCATTTTTCAGATATTGCTTCTGCTGTTTGCGCTGTACGGAATTGCAAGCATTCTGTGGGAGCTGAATGATAGTTTTTTTAAACAGAAAAACCGGAATACCGTTTCATATTTTGCTTTCATGCCGCTTGGGGATGTTGAAAGCATAGAACACGAAATCCGCAGCTGTATCGACTACGCCGAGCAAATGAACTGCGAACCGGTGATAATCGAAGGCGAAAGCTGGAACAGCGAAAAAAAGCGCATAGCGGAAATAATAGCAAACGAAAGCGATATTAAAATCGTACATAAGAAAACTTAACGGTCTGAATTTTAATTGCATAAAATCACCCGCCGGATTTGAAATCCGACGGGTGATTTTTTATCATTTTACCTTTCTAAAAGCCTTTGAAGTATTGCCGCTGCCTCCGCACGGGTTGCGGTTGCTTTGGGGTCAAGAGTGGTCTCGGTTCTGCCGACCATTATTTTTGATGCCGCAGTCCACTTAAGCGCCGGAACTGCATATTCCGAAATATCGTCAAAGTCGGAATATACGGATATATCAAAGTTCTCGCCTGCGCTTACATCCATACCCTTAAAGCCTGCAAACCTGTGCATAATCGCCGCAATCTGCTCTCTTGTTATAAGATCGTCGGGGGCAAACTCGGTTTCGGAATAACCGCTTACTATGCCGTTTTCAGCTGCCCATGCAACTGCATCCTTATAGTATGCGCCATCCGCAATATCCTCAAATCCCGAAGGCTTGGAGGCGCTCGGCTCGCCCTCTGACCTGTAAAGAACCGTTACAAGCATAGCACGTGTAAGGTTTTTGTCCGGCCCGAACAGCGTATCGGTTATGCCCTTAAAGAGGTTGTTGTCGTAAACATACGCAACATTATCGAAGAACCAATCCGATTCGACAACATCCGTAAACGGAAGCCTTGATTTTTCCGCAAACACCGCCTGCACCTCAATATCCTTGTCAATTGCTTTAATAGTGTACGGAGATGTTCTGCCGACCGACATACCGTTTATCAGCAAATCTGCAATAACATAGCCTTCATCGGGCGTTGCGGTAACGGTAACGGAGGTTCCGCCCAAGGCTCTTTCACTCGAAACGGTAACCTTACCGTGTTCGCTCTCCAGAACCGTAACTTTATAGTATCTTGCGCTTCCGCTGCCCGATGGCGAGCCGCCGCTCGGTCTGTCGCCCTTTTTGAAGAGCGCAATTGCTTCGGTCAGATCCGAAACGGAATCGGTGTAATCCTTATCGGTAGAGGATGAATTATTAAGCACCGTCTTTGCCTTTTCGATTGCTTTTGAAAGCGCATTCTTTCTGCCCTCGGAAGCGTTCGGCTCAGACGCCAGCACACCTTCCGCTTCTGCGATTTTCGCTTCAAGGTCGTCTTTTGTATTGCCGCCGACCTCAATTACCACATTGTCCGAAACACCTGCAGAAATTATCTGACCGTCCTCGGTTTCGACATCCGTTGTTGAAACTTTTGCTTTAACCGCCGTTTCGCCCGGGATAAGCGCAGTCAGTTTACCGCCCTCGAATGATACGATATTTTTTGCGTACATGATATTCCAATCAACATCGTCTTCATCTGCGGTATATGTTGAACCGTTCGCCGTCAAAAGTGCGGTAAGGTCAATGCTCTGACCGTTTCTTATGCTTATTTTCTTGATACCGTTTGAATCGGCATCAACAGATTTTCCGCCATTTTGTATTTCGATTCCCGAAATTGCAGCACTGCCACCCTTTATGACGGTTACGACAAGTTCGGTTTCGTTTCCTGCACGGTCAGCGGCTTTCAGCCTGTGAACAACGCTCATTTTGCCATCGGGAAGGGTTTTTGAGATTGTAAAGCTGCCGTTGTTTGAAATATTTATGCCGTCGGATGAACCGTCAATTGTGAGAACTGCCGAATTTTCGGTCATGCCTTCAATCACATATGCGCCGGAGTCATCCGCCGTTATTACATTTGCGCCTATCGCAACGGCTGCGGACGGGTCTTCGATGCTTGCGGCGGTATTTCTTGTAAGCGACAGAACCGGAAGCGATGTGTCAACCGTAAAGCCGAGCTGCGCATTTTCAACATCGGACGCATCAGAGCCTGTTATATGGTCTTTATTGTCGGCATATGCGGTGAAGTCGATTATATAATCTCCGTCCTCCAGATTGTCAAGCACAAACTTCCAGTCGGTTTTGAATTTATTGTCACTGTACGCTTTAAGCCCGTTCACGGAAAGCTCAACAAATGCCGGTTCGCTGAAAGTATATTCAACCGTCACGCTGTCCTGACTGATAAATTCCTTAGTTGTATCAAAGTTGGTTTTAACCGACAAAAGCTTAGGTGTTTTCGGGCTCGGGAGCGTAAGAATATTTGAATCAACATATCCGTCACCGTAATAATAAAGCGTTTTGCTTTCATCTTTCGGGTCAGCCGTCTCTCTAAGCGTTTTTATACGCACTAAGTAGTTTTTGCCGACCTCAAGGTTTGCCTCTTTTCCGAACACGAAGTTGCTGCCCATTGCAAACTGACCGTACGCATTATCAAGGATTTTGCCGTCCTCGGAAATAATTTCGGCAAGATAATGTGTGTAATCGGCATTTTCAGGATCGGTTGCCGATACGAATATTCCGCCGTTTCCGCCGTAAGCAATATGAACTGACGAAACGCTCTTGGGAAGCTTCGGATTTTTGAATGTGATCGGCGTTTTATCTATCGCAAGGCTTATTCCATCGGTTGCGGAAACGGTTGCAACCATATAATATGTGCCGGACGGGAACGAATCCGGAATTGTAATATTCTCCGTGCCCGACTTTATATCCACACCGTCTTTATGAAGAATATTTATACCGAGTGCGTTGCCGCTGTTCCTGGACGCTTTGATTTTATCAAGAACCTCCGGGTCCTCCGTAAGATAAACATCAACGCAGCCCTTTTCGTGAGCCTTGCCGGATACGCTAAGGTTTGCCGATATATCAAACGATTCATTCGAAGCGTGCGATGCGGAAACGCCTGTAAGCTCCGCAATATCGTCAACCGCATTCATCGAGAAAGTTTTAATCTCAATATTTTCGGTTGTATATTTAACCTTCCATTCTCCGTTTGCAATTGCTTTTTTATCTGTAACGGTTACATATATGTAATTTCCGTCATCGCGGTTCTGAACAACCATGTTTCCGCCGCCGTTGCCGTCATCGGGAGTTGTTTCGATTTCAATTCCGTCTTTAGGACTTATAACGGTTATCTCGCCCGCCTTGGGAGTTCCCGCACCGGTGTACGGAATCTCAAGCAGGAGTGCGTCCTGCCCGTCTGCACCGTTGGTTTTTACAATAGCCTCTTTTACGTTTTCGGGTGCCGCAAGGCTCACAACGCTTAGCGCACGGATATTTGTCCCGTAAAGTGCCGTTCCTTCATCGGCGCTGCCTAAATCTTTGCCGCTGCGGCTCGGTGCGCTGAGGTCGATGTTCTTACCGAAGGAAACCTTTTCGCCCCAGTAATAAATAACACCGAATTTAATTCCTATTATCTTGATGTTGGCGCCTATAAATTCATGGGACGCCGCTGCCTCAACCCCGGCAAGTTCCTTGCCGCCGACAAACGGTATACTGTCGGGTATGCACAGCGAAGCATAGATGTAACCGTAGAAATAGTCGTCCGCTATATTTACGGTTATACCGCCCTTTATCAGCCCGTCAATAATATTTATGCTGCCGTAAAGGTTCAGTTCCCACGGTTCAATCCACCGTGCCTGTATGCCCGCCTGCAGATTGAGAATTCCTTTTGCATATTTGATATTCATATCGCCCGTAAGCGACAGCCCCTCAAGGCTGATTCTGGCGTTGAAGTCGCCCGTAAGCACCCCGATTGCCTCCAGTCTTGTGAAAAGAAGAAGCGTTACCGGAGGAAGCTTATCAAAACTGCCGCCTATTGAATCCGCCAGATCGTTGATTCCGCCGCCGAGGCCTGTCATAAAAAGAACGGGGGGCGCAAGAGGAATCTTCAAACCGTCACGGATATAAAACTCAATTTTATCGGGGAGAATCTTATCCTTGCCTTTAAGCTTAACCTGTTTGAATGCAAGAACGCCCTCGCACTCGATTACCTTAATGTTAAGACCTGCGTTTATCTCATACACATTCTCGATTGTGTTGATTGTAACCGACGCATATATTCCCGGTGCATTTGAAACTAGAGAACCGAGAAGGTCTTTCGGGAGGCCGAGAGAGAACTTTGCATCGATGCCTATATATCCCTTATCGTCTTCAACCTCAACCTTGCCGTCCTTAACTTCTCCGCGTTCTCCAAAGAGAATATTATTGATTTCCGCCGAGAGTTCGCCTTCGGAAAGTTTGGTATCCTTTGAAATCTTTGTTTTTTCATCGGATGTCGGCTGCGGAGTTTCATCAAACATCTGATTGAAGGTATCGGAATAATCATCGGGGTCGCTGTCATCAAAAAGATTGTTCATTTCCATCGAAATATCTTCCTGGTCGGCAGTCAGATCCCTTTGCGGCGTTTCCTCGGTTTTGGGCGCCTTTATAGGAAGGCTTATCGAACCGCCGAAGCCTATGCCGTATGTAACAATGCCGTCGCCGTCCTCATACCAGCTTGAACTCATTTCGCCGAACTTAAGGTCGATAAGGAAACCGCCTATCATCTGAATCATCGTTGCCGCCCCGTCGAGAGAAAGCGTAAGAGTTGCCGGCTCAAGCTTAAGCGCAGACGCATCCTGGAATCTTTCAGTATCAAGAGTTGTTGCAACGCCCTTATTAACGGTAAAATTCCACTTGCTGCGCCACACATTTATAGAGTTTACAACTTTTAAAAGCCCGTCGCCCTTAACTGTATAAGCGCCGTTTTTCTCGTAAATTTCAAGCGGTTTATCGCCCTCGTATGAGAGTATATTGTTTATGATTATATCGCCGTCGCCAAATTCCGCCTGCCAGTATCTTTCGCCGCTTTCACGCTTCATTTCTCGGATACCGCCGCGGATATTGAGTATAACCTCGGCATCTGCGATTGCGTTCTTGTCCTTGCCGAAATCAAACTTGAATTTTTCGCCGCGTATTTCGCCTGTTTTTTCAAGTTTGCCGCTGTAGAACTGTTTATATTCGCCCTCGTTTGCAAAAGTGAAAAATTCATAATCGGTAGCGTTGTTTTTCGTCATTCTGACAAGCGCAATCGTTCCGTAGGATTTCAGCTTATACTTTTCATCCGCCGAAACGGTAAGCGTTGCCTTTGCGGTTATGGATTTTCCGAACTCCGCAACAAGGTCCTTATCGGAAAATGCAAACACAAGGCTGTACTCTCCGACTTCAAGTTCTTCCTTGGTGGTAAAACTCAAATTCTGATATTCCTCGTCCATGAACGCAATGTTCTTTTTCTCGATAAGCACGCTGTGACCGCTCGTTTTGTGCTTGAGCCTTAAATCCCAGCCCTGATTGCCCGAAAGCGCCTTGAACGGCTTCATCGAACCTGAAACCGTAATAGCCTTTTCGCCGCCGGTCCATACAATCTCAGGATTTACTTTGGTTATATGTACCTCTGCAATTTTGCCGCTTACAGAGCGGAGAATAACGCTGTCCTCTCCTGCGGTTTCAACCGTTTTCTGCGTTCCGTCGGCAAGATTTGCCGTTGCGGTGAGCGACGCATAAACCGTACCTGCTGTGAGGTCCGTCTGCGGTTTTGCACGAAGCCTGAATTGCCTTGTTATAACTTCTTTGCCGATTTCATTTATAGTTACAATCGAACCGATACCGCCGACAATCTCGAAAAACTTTTCGTCAACAGTCAGATTAAGCTGTGCAGAGGTGAGCAAAACGGCAGCATCCCCCGAATTATCAATTTCAACAGTAACATCAAATTCGCCGCCGTTCTTGTAAGCGTTTCCGCTTTCGTCAAGCTCAACCCTACCGCAAACGATGTTGAGGCCTATATCGCTCTCATTATCGTTTGTGAAATTTCCGACGCCGTAAAGCGATTCCGCAGAAAAGTTTCCGCCGTTCGGAACAGCCTTTTTCTCCCAGTATACCGCAACTGCGCTGTCGGGAGTTTTATACGCATTGGAATAATTGGTAAAATCACAGTATTCGTCGGGATTGTAGTCAAATCTTGTATTCGCAAGATTCGCCCAGTGACCGACGATTACGGAGGAAGGTTCAATTCCGCCGCTCCAGCCCTTGGTTATAACATATGCCAGCTTTGAGGGATTGGAAAGAGAATCCACGCACCTAAGCTGCTGCGGAACCTCATCCCCGGAAAACTTTTTTTCTGTCATGGTCGGAACAATATCGGTATCTACAACCACATACGGTGCGTCGGTATCGTTTCCGAGTGCGGTATCGAGCATAAGGCGGATACTTATATCGGAAGTCTTACCGCTTTCGTTTGAAACCTCAAACGAAAAACCAGCATTTCCGAGAGTATCGGTGTTTTCGTCCGTGCCGAGCGCAACCTTCATTTTTACGGTTACGCCGTTAATAGTCCACGGAACGGTTAAAAGTCTGCCCTCCTCGGAAACAACGGGTGTTCCAAGAATGGAGTTCAGCCCGAAAAATCCGTAATCCTGCCCGAAAACATAATCCTTATCGTCTATACGGACGGAAACGAAGGAAGTTCCGTTGCTGCGCGCCTTATCCTCGCTATAAAGCAGAGGAATATTATTATCAAGCGACTTTTTGGGGTTACCCTCGGCGGTTTCGATAGCAAAACCGCCGGTATCTGCGTGGAAGGTATATGTAAGATACCCGTTTGAAATACTGTAAATATTCTGCTCCTCGGCACCGGCAATGCACGGTGTTAAAACGCCGATAAGCATCGAAAACACAAGCACATAGGAAATCAGTTTCTTAAAAATATTCATATCCGTCCTCCCCGTTAGTTAAGTACATAAACCTGAAGCGTAATATAATCACGCTTGTCGGTCTGGATAAAGAATGTATACCAGCCCGTTTCAAGACCGCCTATTTCAAATTCGCCGTTTTGGTTCTTTGAAATCATCGTGCCGGAACGCTTCATCTGACCCATTGTTTTTACGCCCTTCTGATAGCGGACATAAGCTGTTGATGTCGGCGAGAAGTTTTTAAGCGCAATCTTTATGCTGTCACCGCTGACCTCACTTCTTCCGGCAGCATCCGGAAGCTTCCCGTTTACCGTTGCCGCAACATCATAAAGTCCAACCAGGCGAACCGTTCTTTTAACCTTGGTTACATTATGAGCGTTATCTGTCACCTCATAGGTTATAACATATGAAATACTTCTGTCAAACTTGTTGTTTTCGATGTTGTCGGGGTCAAATCCGCCCCAATCCGTTACCGTAACGGCATTTGTAAGGTCATATCCACCGCCGAACCTATCGTATGCGCGGAAGGCCTCACCCGGCTTTGTGAGCATATCCTTACTGTAAGACTCGCCCATTCCGGGGTTTTCATAGAACACAAGTTCCTCTTTGCCGAGAAGGTCAATCACCGGAGGCTCCTTGTCGATAACCTCAATATCCACCGCATACGAATCGGAAAGCTGATTGTTTTTCTGCATATTGAATATATACATTCCGTTATCGGTATAGGTTTTTTCGTTGGTTTTTGAATAATCGCCGCTTCCGCCTGCGGGGCGTGTGTCGGCATCGGTTATAACGGTAACCGTAACATCATTCCCCGTAACGGGATTTGCTTCGTAAATATCTCCGGCCTTGGTCGAAACCCTGAAGCCTGCCTCGTCTCCGGGCTTGTGGCTTCCGATGTGGGGTTTGGTTACCCATGCGCCGTTTTCGAGCACATCATAATCATAACTCCATCTCACCTCGGTAATCTTCGGAGCGGCAGAGTCTATTTCGCTGACCTTAACCGTAAGATAAGAGCAGATTCCCTCATCGTCAAACACCTTAAATGTGTAAACACCGTTTTTGTAGAAAGTAAATTCAGCAACATCCGCCTTGTACTGAATGCCGCCGTAAAGGACATTCACATCAGCAAGGCTGCGCCTTTTATCGATTTCGTTCCCCGATGTATCAAGCGCCTTTTTGAACTTGATTTTCACTTCGGTTTTATGTTCGTCCGGGAAAAGCTCTGCCGAAAGTGCCGGAGGAGTTTTATCGATATTCGATACCGTTACGACATCAGTAACCGCATTTCCTCCCTCATCAACAAACTTAATGCCGAGAGAACCGCTTTCCGCAAAGGTTATTGTCGATGTTCCGTAATCAATCGAATACTGCGAAGCGTCGGTTATACCGCTTACCGGCTCAACCTCAATAATTTTAACATTCGGCTTTGAGAATTTGAGCGTAACGCTTACGCTTTTTGAAGTAACCGTATCCGGGTCAACACTGTATACGGTATCTATAATTTCGGGCGCTTCGGTATCGATGTTATCAATATGGAAATTCTTGGTTGTTTTGTTTCCGACTTTATCGTAAAGCGTAATGCCGTACGAACCGTTTTCGGGAAGCTCACCCGTAAATTCGGTACCATTTTCGGTAAGAGGAATATCCTTTCCGCCTGCCGCTTTCAGCGTAACCGTTCCTACACCGCTGCCCTCATCGGAGGCGGTAATTGTAATTCCGACCGGCTTATTCGTTGTAAGCGTTGTTGCCAGCTTATACGAAATCTCGCCCGGGATTATATCAAAGTTTGCCGCCGAAATCTCTTTCGATGCCGTATAACCGTACATATCCTTCATATTAAATGTGAACGAAGGCTCATAGCTGTCTATTATTTTTTCGGTTTTTCCGCCGTTGTTTGTTATTCGAAGGCCTCTCTCCTCCGCCCTGTCGGTCAGGTTTACAACAGCTTTTATACGCTTGTAATATACCCCGTCCGCATTAATGTCGGCAATCTCCTTCCAGTCTCCCTTTTCATCTTCATAGAAATAAGAAACGGTATAATCCTTGTCGGCGCCTTCCTCAATCGGAGTTTTGTTTATGCATTTGACCATCTTGTAGTCATCTCCGTCAAAAAGCGCGTACTCCGTTCCGAAGCCTTCAAGTCTCTGAACCGCTCCCCAGGAAACCGCACCTGTCTGCGAACTGCACCTAAGAGCGGATATCCATGAATTATCGGTAAAGGTGTATATAACCTTTTTAACACCGTACTCGTCACCGTCACTGATGAAATCGATCTTAACCGGGTAACCGCCGGAGCTCATATCATGGCTCCACGGATTTTCGTCATAATCGATTAAGTTGCCTTCGGCGTCGTGCATCGGAATATTAATTGCAACGGGGGCATCGGTCCCATCGCCATAATATCCGCCGAGATTGATCGATTCTATACCGGATTCCGGATCCTGAATGGTAACCACGAAAGTTACATCGCCGATTGTCGGATTTACGCCTATAATGTCCTCATATTCATCGAAAACAAATATTTCGGGATTAATTTCAACCTTGACAACCGGAGGAGTGTTATCAATATTATCCGCAACAAGCTCGCAAACGCTCCAAGAATCTTTGTCAGCGTTACCTGCCTCGAAACTGTATACACTCACGGCTCTTTCCATAATATTAAGGTATTCACCGCTGTCAAGAATGAGCGGATATACGGAATAAACAAGCTTTGTGTATCCGCCGCCGGCTTCATCATACTCGGATTGTTCCTCATTAAGGAACAACCCCTGATTGTTTGCCTCCTGATCGTCATAAGGCATCACTCTAAGAGAGCTTTCCGATGGCGTAATAACCAGCGTAACCTCCCCGCCCTCGGGCGACAGCATTTGATTTTCGGGAACATCGGAACCGTTGAACTGTCTTTTGATATTTGCCTTTCCGGTGACGCCGAACTCAACATCGTTTATATCGATATTAACCGCCTTTGCTCTGCCTATATTGTCAACAGTGTAAAGAGTGTAGCTGCCGTTTTTATTTATTGCAAAGCTGTAGTCCTGCGAATATGTGCCGGCATAGCCTGCCGCAATCGAAAGATTTGTTTCTTCAAGTGTAAGCTCGTTTTCGGTATCCGGGACAGTCGTAACCTTATCCGCAGGAAGCACATATACCGGAACATTGAAATTCACTCCTACAATCGACTTTTTATCAGCCTTCTTAGGGAAAGCTTCCGCCGATTTTGCGGTAATTTCCGCATCAGTTGTGCTTAATGTTTCTCCGAGAACAACATCGCGTGTGTTTCCGAGAGAATCTGTAAGTCTTAACCCTATACGGAAGCTTCCCGTTGTTCCGAAAATCTTCACATTATATGTGTAATTGTTGTCGCCGTCGAAACTTCCGGCGCTGCTTGCCGTTTCGTATGCCGAAACGCTGTCGCTGTTATATTCAAAGTATGTATCCTTGATTTTGCCGCCCGAAAGCGCCGATGCCGCCTCCGCTTCGGGAATAATCGCAAACGAAATACCGTCGGGCGCCGCTTCATTTATCTTTATGCTTGCTTCGCAGTCGACCCTTTCGCCGCTCGGCTTTTGCGTAACCGAAACAGTTTCCGCCGTCGGCGCCTCGCGGTCAATTCCGTTTATAACAAGCGGAACCTCGGTAAAGTTTCCGGCAGCGTCCGTAATTTCCAGAACGGTATTTGTGTTCTGCGTCGCAGTAACGCTGTAAGCGTCCTCTCCGTTTTCGATTTTAACCGAAGAATCTTCGCAGGTAACCGTCATACCATCCGTGTTATCGTCCGATACATAAAGCTTGCCCGAAATATTTTCGGTTGTGTGTTCATCGTTCATAATAAGCCTTGCGCTCGGTGCTGTATCGTCATATACGAACCTGTAAACCGTTGTAGAAATAAGGTTCGGATTGAATTTTGACATATCTTCGGCATTCGTGCCGATTGCAGCCTGAATATACAGCGTGTTTTCGCCGTCTGCCGGTACGGCAAGCGGAGATTCAAGCTCCGTTTCGGCTTCAAATCCGGATTCCGTAACCGTCATTTTGTTGGTCTGCTTTTGGGGGTCTTTGTCGGTTCTGTTCCAGCTGCTCATCGACTGAAGACTTGCACCGTATCTTATATAAAGATACTGCCCATCTGCCACGGACGGATTTTTGAACTCCTCTGAAACTTTAAGCGAAATGCTGTAATCCTCCGATGAAACAAGAGGCAGCCCTCTGTATGTAAGCTCGGTATCGGGCGATGCGACAACCAGCGGCGCCGAATTTCTGATGTAAAACACATTCAGAGCGTCACTTTCGGCCCTGTGCCCGTAAACATCCTCTGCTGCCGCCTTTACAGCATATGCGCCGGATGCCAGATTGCTGCCGAGCGTCAGCGTGGTGTTTATAATACCGCTTACCGGTGAAAGTGCGATTTTTTCGATTCCCGAAATCTCACTGCCGTCCGGGTTTACAACAACGGCATAGTTTTTGATTTCAGTTTCGGTGTTCTCCGCAACCCCCGTAACATCGTTTGCACGAACTGTCACATTCTGGGTTTCGGCATATGTTCCTTTGTTTTTAACAACCGTGTAAACCTCCGGGGCGGCGTTGTCAAATGCGAGCGGTCTTTCATAAACCTTCGCATTCGCCTCGCCCGACGGCGGAACAACCTTGCAAAGAAGCGTATAAGTCCCGTTCATCAGAACATCCTTGCCGTCATTGTCCTTCTGAATCGCCGTACCTATATCCGCACCTGCAGTGTAAGGCTTATAATCCGCAACAAAACCTCCTTTTTGGTCCTTCCACCTGTAATAAACCTTGTTGCTTGCATTTGTGGTTATCGAAATCTTATGGCTCGACTGTGCAACCGTACTGTCGGTCAGTATGTCAATGCTGCAGTCGGAGTCCTCATTAATAATATTAATATCCTTTGCGGTAACTTCTGTTTCGTTTCCGAAAGCGTCCTTGCCCTTATAGAAAAGTCTGCCGGAAAAGTTTTCGCCCTTGTTGACCTTAAGGAAAGCCGCTGCGGTTTTTCCGTTCGAAACATCCGCCTGGTCAATAAACGCCCATTTACCGAGCGTGCTTGAAATCGTTCCGCTCTTCTGCTGCTGCGCCGCATCCTCATCGAGCGCAGGAGCGGTAAGCTCATCGGTAAAGCAGTAATAAAGCCTGCCCGTACCTGACGCATCTTCGATTGTCACCTTATATGTATTGCTCTTGCTGCCGTCCCCGGCAACAGTGTCGCTGCTTTCCGCCATATTAACCCTCGGCGCAAGATTATCAAGCTTTATACCCGCAGTTTTGCTATCAAATGCATTGCCGGCATCATCGGAACCGCTGACCGAAAGCGTATATTCACCCTCTGTTTCTTCGCCGAGAGCAAGAGTAATAAAAGTTGAACTTCCTACCGCAGAAGGAACGGACTGTTCGATATTGCCCGTACCGCTGCCCTTGTAGTTCTTTATTTTAACAGCGTTTCCGTTTTTATCAAGAAGCTGCATTTTATATGTTTGCCGTCCGCCGTAACTGTTGGTATTTTCGCTGGGAGTTGAGGTGACATTCAGCGTTTTATGCCAATCGGTGAGTTTGACGGAAGGTTGTAACTTAATTGAAGGTCTTACTGCGTCGACCTTATATGCTGACTGATACGACGAAAACTCGGTATTTTTGTCTGTTTCGTTCCAAAGTGTAAAGGTCGTATCGTCATTTCCGAATTTCAGCCTGGGTTTATCAAAACTGAGGGTCATTCCGACATTTTTGGAATCCGCTCCCTCGTTATACGGGAAAACCAATCTGAAGCAGCCGTTCGACACCTTGACCGACTTCGCTTCCGCCGTAAGCTTTTTCCCTGTCTTGCCAAGCTGAAGATAAGCGTTGTCGCAGATAAATGTTGCATCGGCATTAAGGCTCTCCAAACTGATATGTTTGTTGTTATACGGTCTGTCATCCTTGTTTTTAACATAGCAGTCTACGGCTATTTTCCTGTCTGTGGTTTTATCAAGGTTGTAATAGTAATTACCCTTAACATAATTGTCCGTATAAGACTTGCCGCTCATCCTGACTTCTTTTATCACAAATGCATTACGCCGGATAGTATATTGAGACTCAAACTTCGATTTATTAGCCGCCGTTCTTGCGCTTCTCGAATCAAACTCAAGCGTTGATGTGATATTAATCATGTTTACATTTCTGCTGTTCATGAACGCAAGAAGCTTACCGTAATCAACATCGAAACCGCGGTCATTTTCGGTAATACCGTTGTTTTTCATGTTGTCCTTGTTAAGCTCCGTTCCGTCGCCGGCGGTACCGGAAACCGAATACTTAATCGTCGGCGCATCGCTCATATCCATGCAGTCATAATTGCTGTAATACTGGTCGGATATTTTGCCGTTATATTTAAAGCTCTTCTTTTCGGTTGTATTATCTGTCGGATTCAGGTTTTTTTCACCCGCAAGTTCGTTAAAGTTTCCGATAGCCGTAAGAACTCTTCTTCTGACCAGGTAAAGAGTCCATTCCGGCTTGTCGCCGTCGTTGGTCTGAATCCATTTACCGTCCTTTTCTCCTTTTCCGCTCGGATAGAATTTGGAGCTGGCGGGTTTCCAGTCGCTTTCTCCCGGCCTTCTGAATTCAAGCTGAACCCAAAGGAATTTATATCCGTTTTTGTGCCAATTCATAAGTACTAATTTGTCAATCATCCACGGCGCATGACTTGACTTGAATGTTGTCTGGCAAAAATTACCTTTACTTTTTGTGTTCGGTACACCGAAAGTTTCATCCTCTTTGCTTAAATAGCAAAGCTTTACAAAGACATTGCCGTTCGGGGTGCCGGAATCTCCCGCTTTACTTGTCTGTACGCTGAATCTGTACTCCCACTCCTGCAAAGCGGATACTTCAACCGCCGTAAAAAGGCCGATGAGCATAGACAGCACGAGCACCATCCCGATAAACTTACTTGCTTTCATAGTTTCTGCCTCCAATCAATGTTTTTCCGTATATTATTCAAAACCTCTTTCGGCGGTTGCAATTGCCGTAGAGATTATATTTTCAGCCGCAGCGTTAAGGTCAAGCAAAAGAACGGCGTTTATCACTTCCTGCCGTTTTTCGTCCGGCACACCGTATATCCTCATGCTGCAATCCAGGAACCTTTTAATCTTATTTTCAACCGTGAAGTAAATATCACACGGTTTTGCCATAAATCCGCGCATTATACTGCCGGAAGCAATCTCAAGTTCATAAAAATCCTTTTTTTCGCCGCCGGGGACATATCTTCCGAATATGTTTTCAATTTTGTCAGCCATGGTTGCATAAATATAATCCGAGGTGCTCGGAAGCGAATATGCGGCAACATAAATCTCCCTGAGCGCCTCAGAAATCTCGATTATATTAATCTGAATACCAGTTTCGATTCCGTACAGAATCAAAGGGTCGTCCGAAAACGCAGAAAGCTGCTCAGCTCCCAGAAACTGACCCGAAAACATAAATTTAACCAGAGTCAGAAGAAGCTCCTCTTTTGTTGAAAATGCGGCAAAAAACGAGGTTGCGGAAAATCCTGCAGCCTTGGCTATGTGTGCAGTTGTCGTTTTTTCGTACCCGTTTTCCAAAAACAGCACAACCGCCGCATGAATCATCTTATTACGCCGCTCGATACCTTTTTTATGCAACATATAAAACCACCATTTAAATTATACTTATTAGTGCACTTTTGAGTACACTCAAATTTTATCATATTTTTTTCAAAAAATCAATAGTTTTTTTAAAATAATAAAATAATCTTAAAAAAACGAAAAGCTTTTCGCCAAAACAAAAAGCTTCTCGTAATTATCATCTGTTATTTATTCTTTTGCCAACAACATATAAAGCGCCAGCATAAGTGCACCTATGCACACAAAGCAGTCCGCAACATTAAAAACCGGGAAGTTGAAAAAGTTCACGTCGATAAAATCCACAACATACCCGAGCCTTATTCTGTCGATAAGGTTGCCGACGGCACCCGCGGAAATCATACACACCGCCATTTTAACAAGCTCGCCATTAGGCTTGAACTTAATCATTGCGGCGGCAATCCCGATCAGAATAACAACCGAAAGCACGGCAAGCCAAACGGTGTTGTCCTTAAATATCCCGAATGCGGCACCGGGATTTCTTACATATGTGAAATCCAAAATCCCGTCGATAATCGACACGGATATGCCTACTCTGAAATATTTAATCACCATCAGCTTTGTAATCAAATCAATTGCCAACATTGCGGCAAAAAGCACGGCATATAGTGCTATACTTTTGACTGTTTTTTTATTTATCCCAAAATTTTTCGGCATCTTGAACACAGGCAATCATCACCAACACTTTCAGAGAAAGTCCAGCAGCGTTCACATTTTCTGCCGCCTGCCTTTGAAACCGTCACGCCGACCTTCTCGCCATCAAAGCTTCCGCCCTTTCCGGATTTCACATCTGCGGAGGAGGTTATAAACACTTCAGGCAGAATATCACGGTACGAATCAAGCAGCTCGAATGTTTCGCCTTCCGCAAAAAGTTCAACCGATGCTTCAAGTGATTTTCCGATAGTCTTTTCGTTTCTTGCAATTTCGAGAGCCTTAAGAACATCGCTTCTTACAGCGTAGATTTCCGCCCACTTTGCCATAAGTGCGTCATCTTTGTATTCGGGATTAACTTCGGGCATGGTATTAAAGAACACGCCTTCGGTTTTATCGCCATCAACATGCGGCATGAAGCCCCAGATTTCCTCCGCAGTGAATGAAAGGATAGGCGCAATCAGGCGGACAAGATTTGAAAGGATTTCATAAATTGCTGTCTGAGCGCTTCTTCTCGCTGCGGAATCCGGCTTTTCGGTATACAGTCTGTCCTTCAGAATATCAAGATAGAAGTTAGACATATCAACAACGCAGAAGTTCCTGATACTATGATAAATGATATGATAATCATAATTTTCATATGCCTCAAGAATCTTTTCGGTAAGATTGTTCATTGTGATAAGCGCCCACTTGTCAATTTCGGGCATATCTGAGAAGTCAACCTTATCTTTTGCGGGGTCAAAATCGCTTATATTACCGAGGATATACTTTGCGGTGTTTCTGATTTTTCTGTAAACCTCGGAAAGCTGTTTAAGAATATCATCCGAAATCCTTACATCCGAGCGGTAATCGCTTGACGCAACCCAAAGCCTTAAAATATCGGCGCCGTACTGATTTGTAAGCTTCATGGGGTCAAGCCCGTTGCCAAGGGATTTAGACATTTTTTTGCCTTCACCGTCAACAACCATACCGTGTGTAAGGACGGTTTTGTAAGGCGCAGTGCCGTTTACCGCAACCGATGTGAGCAGTGACGACTGGAACCACCCTCTGTACTGGTCGTTACCCTCAAGATACATATCCGCAGGCACGGTAAGTTCCTTTCTCTCATCGCAGACCGCCATATGAGATGAGCCGGAATCAAACCATACATCCATAATATCGGTTTCTTTCGTAAATTCGGTACAACCGCACTCGCACTTTGTGCCAGCAGGAAGAATATCTTTTGCCTCAAGCTCATACCACGCAGTTGAGCCTTTTTCGGCAAACAGATTTTTAACCGCATTGATAGTTTCGTCGGTTATAAGTTCCTTTTTGCAGTCCTTACAGTAGAAAATCGGCAGCGGAACACCCCAAAGCCTCTGGCGGGAAATACACCAGTCGGAGCGATCCTTAACCATATTTGTTATTCTTTCCTGTCCCCATCCGGGAACCCACTTTACGCCGTTTATTGCCTTAACGGCATCGTCTTTTATAGCGTCAACCGAAGCAAACCACTGTTTTGTCGCCCTGAAGATAATCGGGTTTTTGCAGCGCCAGCAATGCGGATACTGATGCACTATGGGTTCAACCGCCAAAAGTGCACCGCAGTTTCTCAGTTTTTC
This sequence comes from Clostridia bacterium, assembly GCA_034186235.1. Classification (GTDB taxonomy): domain Bacteria; phylum Bacillota; class Clostridia; order HGM11514; family HGM11514; genus CAKSKB01. Next base: position 38,033 of record JAXGBA010000078.1, read on the forward strand.
CTCAATTGCCTTGTTTGCTTTGTAATAAGGAAGTCCGGCAAATTCGCCCGCAACCTCGTTCATGATACCTCTGTCATCAACCGGGACAACCGTAGGGAGCTTATACGGCTGGCACACGATAAAGTCGTCCGCACCAAGCCCCGGAGCAGTATGAACGCAGCCGGTACCGGCATCGAGTGTTACATGCTCACCGAC
>JAXGBA010000079.1:0-11463 GCA_034186235.1 Clostridia bacterium
AAAAACAGCACAGGCATAACATACTTATGCTTCAATATGAATTTCATACTATCACCAATCGATTCATAATTTTTCTTGACTTTTTTTCTTCAATAATATATTATATAATATATAGAAGAATTTTTCAATACACAAAATCATACAAGTGTCGGTTATTTTACATTTTTTTTAATCTGTATCCGAAAAAAGAAAGGAATTACGGGCATTTATGAATCAAAACGACCTTAGAGTTAAAAAAACACTGAAGCTTCTGTCGGACGCTCTGCGGGAGCTCATGTGCGAAAAGCCGTTTGAAAAGATAAGCGTTGTGGACATCTGTGACCGTGCGATGGTTCACCGTGCCACTTTTTACGCACATTTTGAGGACAAATATCATCTTTTAAGGTACACCTTAAGCGAACTCGAATCGCCGCTCGACAAAGACGATATCACGGCGCACAATTTTGAAGGCTACAAAAAATACTATCTTGACGCCGCATATGAAATTCTGACCATACTTTCAAAGAATCAGAAACTGTATAAAAACGCATCGATAAAAAACCGTGAGGAGTCGGTTATAACATCGATTCGGGCGACAATTTCAATGAAAATCTGCGAAAAGCTGGAGCGGTGCAGAGAATCGGGCATAAAAATGCCGGTACCGCCCGAAATAATCTCCCGTTTCTGCGGCGGCGGAGCAATGAATGTGATAGAATGGTGGATAGTAAACGACATGCCGATCCCCCCGGAAAAGATTATAGAATATATAGGAAATCTTCTGCCCGATTTCGACTGATGTTTGTTTTCTTATTATAATTGTTTGTTTTCGGTATGTAAGAATCAGATAATTTATGGTATACTTATCAAAAACGAAAGGAATCCGAAAATGTATTACGCTGATTTAATTTACGAAAACGGTACCAAAGAAAGAATTACGGTTGAAACACAGAAAACAGAATACGGTATTTATGCGCAGATTTCAAAGAAAGCTATCAAAGAAGGCATTAGCTACATTAATTTCATGCCGGATTTCGGTTCTGAGCAGGAAGGAAAGCCCGGATATATGGTTGCCCCAAGAGGAGGACCGTATGTCAGCAGCACATATATGCTGTGCAAGTTTGAAAGGCACAAAGACGGCGAGCATGTTATCGAGGACAGCGCAATTGCATTGTTCGGGGTTAAAAAATCCGACCTTTGTTTTGCCGCAATTGTTGAAGGAATGCGGCTCGATTATGATACCATAATAGGTAAGAAAAACGGAAGATACTACATATATCCCCGATTTAAACTGGACGGCGACAGCCCGTATGAGGATATTTCGGTACGGTATCATATTCTTGATTTATCCGCAGAATACAGCGATATGGCAAGAACATACCGAAATTACCGTCTAAAGCGCGGAGACTGCATTCCGCTTAAGGAAAGAATAAAGAATAATCCGTATCTTGAATATGCCGCAAATGCAATGAATGTGAGAATTCGCCTCGGCATGAAGCCGATTCCGACGCCCGTTATGGAGCAGACACCCGAAACTGAACCGCCAATGTGCGTTTGCTGTACATTCGGCAGAATGAAGGACTTGATTGATGAATTTAAACGCCAAGAGATAGACCGTGCGGAATTCTGCATTATAGGCTGGAACCACAAAGGTCATGACGGCAGATACCCGGCGATGTTTCCGGTTGAACCGAGCCTAGGCGGAGAGGAAAGACTTCGCAGCCTAATTAAATACGGACAGAAAAACGGCTATCAGATGACTTGCCATTCAAACAGTTCTGACGCATACACGGTTTCCGAAATGTGGAACCGCGATGACATTCTTCAGCTTAAAAACGGTGAAATTTCTGTCGACCCAAATCCTTGGAGCGGCGGCAGAATGTATCAGATTTGTCCGAAAATTGCAGAAGCTCAGGCAGAGGAGCTTCTGCCTAAAATTGCGGAACTCGGCTTCCGGGGAGTTCATTACATTGATGTTCTGTCGCTTCATCCGCCGCGCAAATGCTACAGTGAAAAGCACCCTCTAACAAAAGCGGAATCCGCAGAATGCAACAGAAAAATAATGAAGCTCACAAAAAAACTCATGGGCGGATTTTCATCCGAAGGCGGATACGACACCAACATAGGCGAGCTGGACTTTGCTCTCGTTGTTCACCCGACACGGGAGCAGATAACAACAGAATTCTGCGACCGTGTTATCCCGCTTTGGGAACTTGTATATCATGGAATTGTGCTCCACAACACGTCGTGGCAGACAAGCGTCTATGTCAGTGGCGAAAAAAACGACGGCTACTACCGTTCGATGCTTAAAAACATTGAGTTCGGAGGGCGCCCGGTTGCATATTTTAACATGGGCTTTAGAGGTCACCCAGAGGATTTATATAACGGCCTCAACACCGCCGACAACACCTCTATGGCGAAAAGCGTGGAAAATATAAAACACATGTATGATTATTATAAAAAACTTTCATACCTTCAGCTTGAATTTATGGAGGACCACCGTGAAATCTCGGACGGCGTTTTTGAAACACGCTATTCCGACGGAACAAGTATTATCACAGATTACAACAAACTTGAATACAAAATAGAAAAATAGGGTTGACAAAGCGTGTTTTCCTGTGTATAATTAAATTGAATTTTTTACTAAAGGAGCATTCAGCGATGATAAGAGTTTTGGTGTGGAACGAATTTGTTCATGAAAAGGAACAGGAAAATGTTAAAGCGATTTATCCGAACGGTATTCACAATGCCATAAAGGATTTTCTGGAATGTGAGGATGTTTCGGTAAAAACCGCTACGCTTGATGATGAGCACTGCGGAATTACAGACGAAATTTTAGCAGAAACCGATGTTCTTTTGTGGTGGGGTCACATGGCGCATCACAAGGTGCCGGATGATGTTGCGGTTTCGGTTCAGCAGGCGGTTCTTAAAGGCATGGGCTTTATTGTGCTTCATTCGGGGCATCATTCAAAGCCGTTCAAGCTCCTTATGGGCACAACCTGCAACCTCAGCTGGCGTGAAGACGGCGATTTTGAAAGAGTGTGGGTTCTTGACCACGCCCACCCCATCACCAAGGATTTGGGCAGATACATCGAAATCGAACACGAGGAAATGTACGGCGAGCCGTTCGGGATTCCCGAACCCGACAAGCTGCTTATGATAGGCTGGTACGAGGGCGGCGAAGTTTTCCGCTCGGGCTGCGTATACCACAGAGGAAACGGCAAGATATTCTACTTCCAGCCCGGTCATGAATCATATCCTACATATTACAACAAGGATGTGCAGAAGGTAATCAAAAATGCCGTGCGTTGGGCGGCACCTTCATACCGAGTTGACGACCTCCCCTGCCCGATGGTTACAAAAATAGAGAAATAAAAAAACATAAATCCATGCCGCTGCGGTTCCAAAAAGCGGCATGGGTTTTAATTTTCGGCAAAATCTATTCACTGCGCAAATACATTGACTTAAGCAAGCGGATTCCCGACGGTGTTCTGAATATATTTTTCTCTGCACTTTTAATTGCGGCAATATTATACCCGCTTTCGTCAGCGTTAACAAGAAAATCCGCCCGGAATACCGGACGGATTTTAATTTTACAATCAATCGGTTGTGAAAGGCAGGAGCGCAATATGTCTTGCCCTCTTTATAGCTTCGGTGAGCTGTCTCTGATGCAGAGCGCATGTACCTGTAATTCTGCGGGGCAGAATCTTTGCTCTGTCGGAAATATATCTGCGAAGCTTAGCAGCATCTTTATAATCGATGCTCTCAACCTTTTCTACACAAAAAGCACAAACCTTTTTCTTAGGCTTACGGCTTCTCATAGGTCTCTGTTCTCTTTCAGCCATTTTAAATTCCTCCAATCCTTAATAATTAAAACGGAAGATCTGCATCGTCAACCGGCATAAAATTATCATCAAAAGAATCGTTTACGGGCTTTGACGGTGCCGGCGGAACCGAAGCCGGTGCCTGAGACACGGGCGCCGGAGCGGAATCTCTGTCCTTCTTGCTTTCGCCGAAGTGGACTTCCTCTGCGACAACATCCATACCGTACTGAGTTTTGCCGTCCTTATCCTCCCATCTTCTCGACTGGAGCGAACCGACAACAACCATAAGCTGACCCTTTTTGAACCATTTACCGATAAATTCTGCCGTAGAACGGAAAGCAACTATATTTATAAAATCGGCTTGTCTTTCCTCGCCCTGCTTAACATAGCTTCTCTGAACGGCGAGCGAAAATCTGACAACCGCAACCCCTGCCGTGCTGTAGCGCATTTCAGGGTCATTAGTCAGCCTTCCCATCAACATAACTTTATTCAGCATAAAAATATAACCTCCCGCTATGCGGTGCAAAACCGCTGTCCAAGCAACTTACTTCTTGATAACAATACTTCTCATAACGCCGTCTGTAATCTTGTAGACACGCTCAAGCTCAGCCGGGAAATCAGGCTTTGCAGTGAACTCTGCAAGAACATAGAAGCCGTCTTCAAAGTCATTGATAGGATATGCAAGCCTTCTTTTACCCCAAACATCAACATTTTCGAGTGTACCTGCAGATTCAATCAATGATGAGAACTTGTCAACAAGCGCTTGAGTTTCCTCCTCGGATAAAGAGGGATTCAGAACAAAAATCGTTTCATACTTGTTAATAACTTCTACCATTTACTTCACCTCCTTCTGGACTTTGGCCCCGTCAATCGGAGCAAGGATTAAATTACATGCATATTAATTATACTATATTTTTTTCCAAATGTCAACATTTTTTTGCGCTTTGGAGCAATTTTTTTGAAAGCGAAATTATTTCGGGCGTTCCGAGGCTGTTGATTATCTCAACCGAGCCGCATATACCGGGCTTTTTTTTCAATCCGGATTCCGAAAGCCGCCTTTTGGTTTCCTTTGCGGTGCCGTGGCCGCCGTCAAATATTTTTACGCTCTTTCCCATTATTTCGGAAATTTCATTCTTCACAAACGGATAATGCGTACAGCCGAGAACCACAGAATCCACCTTTCCTACATACGGAGAAAGAATTTCTTCAAGATATTCCCTTGTTTTTGCGCTGTGGGTTTCGCCCTTTTCAATAAGTTCCGCAAGTTCTGTCGCCGCAAGCGGAATAACGGTTGCAAGCCCTGAAAAATGCGAAACAAGCTCACAGAATTTTTCCTCATGCACCGTAACGGCGGTTGCCATGCACAGCACAACCGAATTATTTTTATACTCAATTGCCGGCTTTATTGCAGGCTCAATCCCGATAACCGGCATATCGTAAATTTCCCTTAAGTCGTTTATGGCGGCGCTCGTTGCGGTATTGCACGCAACAACAATCGCCTTTGCCCCCATATCGGCAAGCATTTTTATATTTTTGAGAGTCAGCCTGCGCACATCGTGAACCGACCTGTTGCCGTAGGGTGCATTTGCGGAATCGCCGAAATAAACGAAATCCTCCTCGGGCATATAAGAAATCAGCTCCCCGAGAACGCTTATTCCGCCGACCCCGGAATCAAAAACTCCTATAAATCCGGGCTTCATAATATTACCTTCCAACCAAATAGTTTCGAGTATTATTATACAACACTTTTCCGGATTTTTCAATAGCTTTTAAAAGTTTTTCCTGAACTCAATGCTTTTTATCCGCACTGCCTGCCCCTTGTCAAAGTGTATCCTGTTCGCGCCGCACCTCAGCCATGCTGCACGGCAAATAACGGCGGAATCGAGATTTCCTTTAAATGTTGCGTTAACTCTGCCGCTGCCAATTTCGGCGGTCACCGTATACTGAGTAAGCTCATCGCCGCCCACCGAAACCTCAATCGCATATATGTAATATCCTTCCTCCGAAACCGTAACGGTGCAGCAATCCTGCGGATTTTCAACAATCACTGCGGTTTCTGATTTTGAAAATATTTCGGCATAATTTTCAAAATATTCGGGTCTGCATTTTTCCGAAACATCACAGGCGTTCATCGCAAAACGGCAGATATCCTCCGCATTTCTCTGAAGCTCCGCCCGGGTAACCGCTCCGCTGCCGAGTTTTTTCATAACCTCCGCCGACTTTTCCTCAGAAGAAAGGCAAACCATGCAGAGATCGTTCTGCGCTTTTATAAGCTCGGCGAGGTCATCAAGGCTGCCGTTTTCATTCTCTGCCGAGTTCATAAGCGCCCACCAGTCGGTCATCACGATGCCGTCAAAGCCCCACTCATCGCGGAGAATCTTCTTTAAAATATAGTAGTTATTCGACATCCACACTCCGTTGACCTTGTTATACGAAGTCATAATTGCTCTTGCGCCGCTGTTTTTCATAGCAATTTCAAAGCCCTTAAGATAAATTTCCCTCAGCGCCCTTTCAGATACAACCGAATTCACGGTTCTTCTTGCCGCCTCCTGATTGTTCGCCGCAAAATGCTTTATCACCGCAGTATGCCCGCACCGTGCTATGCCGTCAGAAATTGCCGAAGCTATGCTCCCGGAAATCAGCGGGTCCTCGCTGAAATACTCGAAATTTCTGCCGCAAAGCGGATAGCGGTGAATGTTCATTCCGGGTCCCAAAAGAGCGTCTATATTATTTGCCGTCATTTCTGCACCAAGACACTCTGCAAGGTCTGCAATCAAAGCGGTGTCCCATGTTGACGCAAGCAAAATCCCGGCAGGAATGCTGACGGCGGAAACACCGCTGTCCATTCTGATACCTGAAGGGCCGTCAGTGCCGCACAGCACCGGTATTTCATAATTATAAAGCTGCTTGGTCACTCCGCCGAAAGCACATCCCGTACCGGGCGTAACCTTCGGCGTTGCCCCTTCCCCCCCCTTATGATACAGCATAAGTCCTCATCGGAAAGCTGCGCAATAAAGTCCTTCATATCGGCTCTGCCGCATTTTACATCGGAAAGCCTTATTCCTCTGCCGCCAGTCTGAGATATTTCCTCCGGAAGCTCATATTCACCATTCGGAACTATAATCGGAAGCTTATTTTCCGGAACGGCTTCATATTTTATTTTACCGTTTTCCGAAACAATCCTAATAAAACTTTCATTCACCGGAATCACCGTACCGCATTTTTTTGCAACAACGGTTTCGGGCAGTTTGACGCTTAAAACCTTCTCCGCATCACGCACATTTCTGCCTGCGAATATTTCATATTCTCCGCTCTCAAGCACAAAACAGCCTTTGTTTCCGCTTGCTCCGCCGTCGTCAAAGGAGGCAATATCCTTCAAATCAAATCTCAAATCAAGTGTCTGCTGCTCACCGGGGTTAAGATTCACGGTTTTTGCAAAAGAAACAAGCACTCTTTCGGGCTTCCCCAAAGTTCCCTGCGGCGCTTTGCAGTACACCTGAACGGTTTCCTTTCCGCTGTAATTCCCCGTATTTTTCACCGCTGCTTTAAGATTTACCGTCATTCCGGTGCAGTCGGCGCACACTTCGGTTTCAAAGCTTGTATACGAAAGCCCGAACCCGAACGGAAACATAACGGAATCCTTTTTAAATGTTTCAAAATAGCGGTATCCCACATAAATATCCTCGTTATATACAACTCTTTCTTCATTCCCGAAATCGCTGTGCCCGGGGTAATCGGAAAGTTCATGCGCAACGGTATCCGTAAGCCTTCCGGAGGGCACGCTGTCGCCCGCAAGGACATCCGCCGCTGCCCTTCCGCCTTCCATACCGCCCTGCCAAATTATAAGAACGGATTTGATTCCGTACTTTTCAATCCACCCAAAATCCATAAGACCGCCGATGTTGAGCACAACACATACATCATCAAAAAACCGCCTTACACACCCGAGCATATTCTCCTCAATATCTGTAAGATACCAGCCGCCCTTTTTGCAGCCGAAATCATACCCTTCACCCATGCATCTGCCGATGAACACAACCGCCTTTTCCGAATTTTTCCGTGCTTTTTTTACAAGTTCATCGTCAATCAGCATTTCCGGCTGCGACCACGGCATTTTTCCCCAATCCTCTCCGCTTGTAAACGGATGGCGGTCAATCCAGTTTTTATATATTTCTGCCAATTCCCAATTGATGTTAACATTTTTCTTTTCCGCAAGCGAATCTATAATGTTTGTTGTGTAGTCAACATTCACCATTCCGCCGGAGCCGACGCCCGATTTATAGTAATCCCTCTGGAATCTTCCGAACAGCGAGACGGAAGATTCGCCGAGCGGCAAAACGCCGTCATCGTTTTTAAGAAGCACACACCCTTCCGCAGCCGCAATGCGGCACTTATCGCAAAACTCTTTCATATTATAATTTTTCACAGTACAAAACCTCCGTTTCGTAAATATTATATCAAAATGGGATATCAAATTCAAACGCTATTTTGATATTGCAGAACTATTGAAAGTCATTTTACGAATATTATTCCACACGGGTAAATAGAATCAAATGAAGGAGATGATTTTCATGCCTTACATACTGTTCCTGATAGGTGCGGCTGTGTTTTCCGTATGCCAGAACCTTATAACCGCCAACGCCTTTTCCGTAAAGCGGCTGCAGCGCTTCGGCGGAATTGTATTTTCGTTTCCGCTGCTTATTTTGTGTGCGGTTTTTTCGGCAAACCGAAGTCCCGACATTTCCTGTTACCTTCCCGTATCGGGGATAAGCTTTATACTCGGCCTTATAATTCCGGTTATAATCATCTCTGACGGTGACCGTGCCTGCTCCGTTTCCGAAAGGCTCGGATATTTATGCATTGCGGTATCTGCGCTTTCGGTGTGGGTTCTTTCATATTTTAATTTCACCGTTTTTTCAGTAGCATTCTGCGTGCTTTTATACATTGTTTATTTAATACTTACAACAAAAAAGGACATTCCCGAAATCTCGTCGAAAAAGCCCTTCCGTATTATTTCACTGCTGTTTTCTGCCGCCGGGATAATGCTCGGCTGTGCGATAACGGTAAAAAACAGTATAATTCTCAGTTCTTCGGGAATATCATTCAAGTACATATCCCTGGGATTTATTGCCGTTTGCGCAGGGTGCGCAAGGCTCTATTCGGAAAAGCGGCTCGGAAAGGAAACGCTCTGCGATATTTCCGAAGCGCTTCTTCTGCTTGCATTTCCGGCGTGCAAAGCAGGTATCGGAAAAGCCTTTTTTATACCGAAAACTGTATGCAGAATCGATATTCCGATGGTGTTCATGCTATCGCTTATACTCGCCCTTACATCCTGTGTTCACAAAAAGCACACACGGGTTCTCGGCATAATTATACTGCTTGTCTACCTGTTTTATATTTTTATGACGGTATAATTTTTGAAACTGCCGCAGTTTTCGCACAAAATTCAAATGCGGCGAAAGTTTTTCAGCGGTTGGAATTATCCCGAAATCTTATTTATAAGCTTCATCGCCGCGTCAACAATTCTGAAACGGATTATCACCGGCAAATCGTCATCAGTTATCATCTTATACTCGCTCTCGGACAGGTTTTCTTTTAAGTATTCCAGCGAAGCGCTGTCCATCGTACCGCCTTCCGAAAGGCACAGCGGCGGAAACATCACGCACCACCAATTATGGCCCTCGGCTTTTCCTATTTTAATTCTGAATGCATCATACTTACCGGAGGGCAGGCGGATATTTCCGTACTTTTTCTCGGGAAATGTAAATTTTCCGTATTCCACATCGGCTTTATAATCATATCCGCACTCCCTTATGGTTTTTTCCGCAGCACTCTTTATTCTGCCGCTGTTTTCCGAAAGAATACCGGCAGATTCTTCTTTTGAAAGGGAACCTCCCGACAGTCCCCTGACCTCGCTGAGAACCGCATCTCTAACCTTCAATTTCAGTTCCTGATCCTCCTTCGTGTCGCTGTTCGCTATAACATGAAATCTGATTATGCAGTCTGACAGGTCATCGTTAACCCAGAAAGCATAAACAAGAATCATTGCGGCAAGCAGAAGTACGTACAGTATTTTTTTCATAATATCATCTCCATTCAAAGAAATTATTGACAGTTTGATTAAAATTATTCAAACCGGTTGAAATTTCTGCGGCTATGGTGTATAATATATGAATAAAATGAACGGAGAAATTATATGAAAATTAAAAGCTATGCTAAAATAAATCTTTCGCTTGATGTGATAAACAGGCGCGATGACGGCTACCACAACCTGAAAATGATTATGCATTCCGTGAATATTTCGGACGATATTGAAATAAGAATGAACAAGAGCAAAAAAATTACGATTGCGACAAATCTCAAATATCTTCCGAATAATAAAAAGAACCACGCATACTGCGCAGCTGAAATTTTTTTTGAGGAAACAAAAATCAAAAACCCGGGAATTCATATAAATATATTAAAAAAAATACCGGTATGCGCCGGGCTTGCAGGGGGCAGCTCCGATGCGGCGGCGGTGCTTAAAGGGCTTAATGAAATGTTCAAAGCCGGACTTTCTGTTAAAAAGCTCGCCGAAATCGGGCTTAAAATCGGCGCCGATGTTCCGTACTGCGTACACGGCGGAACCATGCTTGCGGAAGGCGTGGGCGAAATTCTGACTCCCCTGCCGCCGCTGCCGAAAGCGCCGATAGTTCTTGCAAAGCCGAACATCAGCCTTTCAACACCTAAGGTCTTTTCGGAGATAAACGTCGATAAAATAAAGCTTCACCCCGACACCGAAGGCATGATAAAATCACTCCGGGCGGGTGATCTTAACGGCGTATGCAAAAGAATGTATAATGTCCTTGAGCCGGCGGCAGAAGCAGTTCTTAATAAGTCCGGCATGCCGCATGCGGTTGAGGAACTTAAAGAAATATTCAGAAACTGCGGAGCGTCCGGCACCCTCATGAGCGGCAGCGGCCCTACCGTTTTTGGAATTTTTGAAAGCGAAGATGCAGCAAAACACGCATTCTCAGCAGCAAAAAAAATCACAAAAGATACTTTTTTAACAACAACTTAACACGCCTGACCACAGTCTGAAATCTCCGATTTACTCGGAGATTTCTTTTTGTGAGCCATCAAATAATTATCAGTGCGCCATATCTTCCATAACATATGCAAGACCTATCGGTGTAACGGTGTTGCGGAGAAGCGTTTCCAGAATACTCTGAACCCTGTTCTGACTCGGGTTGATTGCAGAGCATACTCCTTTCTCGCAGTACTCGATTCCGTCTTCTGTGTATTTTTTTACGATTTCAATACCGTAAGCCCTCCCGTCATCAACAATATAGTATTCAAGCTTAAAATTCTTTTCCTCTGTTACTCCGTATAGTCTTCTCATCAGTAATCATCCTTTCTGGCATTTATTATAAGAAAATATATATGAGTTGACGTCCCCTCTACTTACTTTTTTACCACAAAATCACCTAAAAGTCAACAAAAAGCGTTCGCCCAAATTCGACAAAATACGCACAAATCGGGCAGCAATGAATATACCCGGGTCGGATTTTTGTGAATCGCAAAACTATTTGTCAAATTATGTCGAAAAAAACACACATTAACAAAGCGGAATTTTGCCTCATATTATAACAGAGAACACCAACACACAAATTACAGGGAGAGA
>JAXGBA010000080.1:0-13361 GCA_034186235.1 Clostridia bacterium
AATGAATATAATCGGAGCATAAGTTATAAAACTTAAGCCGTCCATGACATCTTTCCTGAAGGAATCCATCGTTTTTCCGTCTTTTTCGATTAAATCCCACTTATTGACCGCAATGATGAGTGCTCTACCCTTTTCGTGAGCGTAACCCGCAATCTTCGTATCCTGCTCGGTTACGCCCTCTGAAGCGTCAATCATAATAATGCACACATCGCTTCTCTCGATTGACATAAGCGCACGGACAACGCTGTAATACTCGATATTCTCCTCAACCTTGCTTTTCTTCCGTATTCCTGCGGTGTCAACGAATGTATAGTTTTTATCCTTATATATAATATGCGAATCGACCGAATCCCTTGTTGTCCCCGGAATATTGCTTACGATATGGCGCTCCTCGCCCAAAATTCTGTTTACAAGCGAAGATTTACCGGCATTCGGCTTGCCGATAACGGCAACTCTCGTAACATCGTCCTCGATTTCCTCGCTGTCATCCGGGGACGGAAAATACTTGCAGACCTCATCGAGCGCATCGCCAAGCCCAAGCCCGTGAACGGACGAAACGGCAATCGGGTCGCCCAGTCCGAGATTATAAAGTTCATAGAATTCAAGCGGCGGCTCGCCGATATTATCAACCTTATTGCAGATAAGTACCACAGGCTTTGACGATTTCTGAAGCATTGCCGCAATTTCATGGTCGGTTGCGGTTACGCCGTCGTTAATATCGGTCAGGAACATTATAACATCGGCGGTTTCGATTGCAAGTTCCGCCTGCCTTCTCATCTGAGAAAGTATAATATCCTTGCTGTAAGGCTCAATGCCGCCTGTATCAATCAGCGTAAACGAATAGTTAAGCCACTCCGCTTCGCCGTAAATTCTGTCGCGCGTTACGCCGGGCGTGTCCTCGACAATCGCCGTGCGCTTGCCAGTAAGCTTATTGAAAAGTGTGGATTTTCCGACATTCGGACGACCCACTATCGCTACAATCGGTTTTGTTTTCATAAATTATTCTCCGTATCAAGTATAATATTCAAAAATTCAAATGCGTCGTCAGGAACGGTCACAACCTTAACCCCGACCGCCGTTTCAAAATCAGAAAGCGTTACATCATCCAAAAAAATATCTTCATCGGCCTTCAGCATATTCTTTGAAATAAGAAGCCTTGACCCCAGATTTTTATTCTTAAGCTGCGCCGACACATCTCCTGCGGTCAAAAGCCCGGTTACGGTTATCGAATGCCCGAAAAAATCATTTACAATCGGGTACACATTGATTTTAAGCCCGTGAAATTTCTTCATGCACCGCTCTGAAAATTCCTTCATATATTCACTGACCGCCGTACCGCAGGCGATGCTGATTTCATCGTTAATTACCCGCAATTCCTCCAAATCAAGTGCCGCGGACAAATCATCCGAAAACGAAGCAATCATCCCCACCCCATTTTCAATCTGCGGAAAGCCTTCATAATTATCAGCCGGTGGAATCTGATATTCAGCTTTGATATAAAACTCATCTCCGGCATAAACAAAGCGCGTGCCGAGTTTTCCGAGAAATTCCTCCTGAAGCTCATTTATGATTTTAAGCACCCCTCTTGCGGTCTCTTTTGTATACTTTTCGAGAGGATAAAGCCCCTTGCGGTACTTACTTATTCCGACCGGAACCACCGAAACGCTTGCGGCATAGGGATGAAGCTTTGCAAGGTCGTGAAGGCTCTTGCGCATTTCCTCGCCGTCGTTTATACCGGGGCACAGAACAAGCTGGCAATTCATAGTTATGCGGTGCCGTGCAAGATAATGCATTTTTTCCATCAAATCACCGGCGAAGCGGTTATGAAGCATCATACACCGGAGCTGCGGATTTGTAGTCTGAACCGAAACATTTATAGGGCTGACCCTGATTTTCACAAGCCGTTTTATATCGTCCATCGTCATATTGGTAAGCGTAACATAATTACCATGCAGAAACGAAAGTCTTGAATCGTCATCCTTAAAATATAGTGTTTCGCGCATGCCCTTCGGCAACTGGTCTATAAAGCAGAATATACAGTTGTTGCGGCAGCTGCGCGCCTTATCGATAAGCGGATTTTCAAAGTCTATCCCCAAATCCTTATAATCATTTCTTATATGAAGCTTTTTATGTGCGCCGTCTGGCAAGCTGATATCAAGCTTTACTGCCTTTTCCGAAATCAAAAAACGGTATTCCAGAATATCATTGACATCTTCGCCGTTAATTTTATTTATAACAGTCCCCGGAGTTATACCGAATTTTTCGGCATAGCTTCCCGGCTCGACCGAATATACAATTGCACTCATCGGCATACCTCCGTATAAAATCCATCATTTTATTTTACCCCAAAATAACGATTTAGTCAATAGTTTTAAGGTAATTTATGAAAAAAAGACCATAGTTTATAAAAAAAGCGGGAAAGCAACAGCGCACTGCTGCTTTCTAATATCTATAATTGGCTTTTTGGGAATGCGGAACCCATGGTGAATTATGCGGAAAGGGCGGTTTTTGAGAAAATTTCGCCCATTTATTTTTCTCCGTACAAAACTTATATAACACTGTTATATTACTTTGTCAATACATTTCAAAATTTTTTTACAAAATTCTTGCAAATTCGCCGGCGGTGTGATATACTTGTTAAAAAAGCAAGGAGAGCAATGTTATGAATTTTTTAATTGCGGGAGATTTATGCCCCAGAGGTGACGCCGAAAAACTTAATGCCCCGGAAACCGCCTCCGAAATCACATGCGAACTGCATGATGAAATACAGAAATATAACCTTTCCATGGTCAATATTGAAACGGTCTTTTCGGAAGAAGGAGAGCCCATACCGAAATCCGGCCCAAATATCAAATCCGAAATGCAGTCGATGAACTTTGTTACAGGGTTCGGCTTTGACATCGGTGCCTGCGCAAACAATCACATGGGCGATTACGGTGCAAAAGGACTTCTCGGAACGCTTGAAAACCTTAAAAATATCGGAATGAAAACCGTAGGCGCAGGGATAAACGATACCGAGGCGCAAAAACCGCTCTACATAGACAAATGCGGAATAAAGCTTGCGGTTATCAACTGTGCGGAGCATGAATTCGGGATTGCCGAAAAAGACAAGCCCGGCATGGCAGGCATGGACTACCGCATAACATCGCAGATTATAAAAAAGACCAAAGAAAACGCCGATAAAGTCATTCTTTTCATGCACGGCGGAAATGAATTTAACCCCCTACCCAGACCCGGAATGAGAAAAATATGCCGTACATTTGCTGAAGCCGGGGCAGATGCAATAGTGATTTCGCATTCGCATTGCCCGCAGGGGTATGAAATGATAGGAAATGTCCCAGTTTTTTACGGCACGGGCAATTTTTATATGTCAAGCACCAAGAAAAGTACAATGTGGGAATACGGTTATATGGTTAACCTTAATATTGAGAAGGAAAAAGCGGTTACCGCCGAGATAATCCCTTATCATCAGAACTTTGACGGCACCAAAATAACGCTTCTAAAAGGCGAGGACAAGGATAGATTTATGAAGTATTTTGACTGCATTTCAAAGCTTATGCACGATGATGAAACTTACCTGAAAATGACCCTTGCCTGGGCAAAACGGTACATGGAAGAAATAGCGAACTTTGAAGAACGCACCGACAAATCACCGCAGAGCGAGCAGACGCTTTTTATTAGAAATTCGTACACCTGTGAAAGCCATAACGAACTTATGACGCTGTTTTATAAAGCATACTGCGAAAACGGGCTTTCCGGGCTTGAAAAATATGACGGTTACATAACCAAACTTCAAAATTATGAACTCATATAAAAAATTAAAATGCTTGGCATTACTGCCGAACATTTTAATTTTTTACTATATTTCAACATCAATTCTGCCGAACCTTGTTTCAAGAAAGCCCTTTGCATACCCGAAATTTTTGGGCAAATGCGGCTTTGCCGTAAGCAGATTATATGCGGTATCATAAAAACCGTTTTCAAACAGCACGTCGATAAGAATATTCGTACCGAACATCCCTGTATATGTATTCACAAAGCTTTCCGGAATCATCACTTCTCCCGCTGTGCACCACTCGCCGAGGTACAAGCCTCCCTCTGTTAGGACAGTCCGATGGAACACCGCAGTGCATATTTGAAAGCTGACTTCTGACATACGCCCGAAACAGCCTATTAAGCAACTAATTGTCACTCTCAAAGCCGCATTCCGCTTTTTCATTGGATACGGGTATTGTTTTACCGTCCGAAACAATCTCGTACCAAAGCTTCGGAGAGCCGTACCACAAATCGCCCTCAGCAATTTTTTCATACTGATTATACCATCCGTTTCCAAGAATTACCTCAACGATATTTCGCTGTCTGCTATGCAAGAATCCAAGGTGTATTCAAGATAATAGACTCTGCGGATATTTGTATATTTTAACTGCGGATTTTAAATTATGTATTGATTTTACCGTAAAAAAAGTGTATAATAAATATCGAAAATACCAAAAACAAACATGGCGGTGATATAACATGCTGCTTTCCGAAATCAATCCGCATATTCGTTTCGCAAAAAAAATATGCGTCACAAAGCTTGGCTTAGATACAATAACTTACGATTCAAGAATGTTTTATGTTCATGCCGGGGAATGTGATTTGTCAATATCTGGTAAGGAATATCACCTCAAGTCGGGGGCTTTTATGTTATGGAAGTGCGGCACACCATACAAATTCACTGTAAGCCGGGCTTTAAGTCTTTTTGTAATCAATTTTGACTACACAAGAATAAATTCAAAAAACAAAGAAATGATTCCAACATCAACCGTGCACAAATTTAACAAAGAAAAATTATCCGAAAATATTAATTTTACTGATTTTGACACACTTAATACGCCGATAATATTAAGCGGCATGCAGATGTTTGAACCAAAGTTCAACGTGATAGAAAATGAGTTTTGCTGCAAAAAGCTCGGGTATGAAGCCATATGTTCCGCAATTATGAAAGAGCTGATAACGGAAACCGTTCGGGTTATGCTCTTAAACACCCCGAAAAATATTTGGAAAGTTGAAAATATAATAAAGTATATAGAGCAGAATTATGAAAGGGATATAAGCAATGCGGAGCTGTCGGAAATCGCCGGGTATCACCCCTACCACCTTAGCAGACTTGTAAAGAGCGCAACAGGAATGTCGCTTCATCAGTATATTCTTAATGCCCGCCTTGAAAAAGCAAAAGATTTCCTTTTGAACACTGAACTTTCCGTCTATGAAATTGCGGATAAATGCGGATTTAAAAGCCCATATCATTTTTCAAACACATTCAAGATGAAAAACAAATTAACACCGACGGAATTCAGAAATTCAAAATATTCACTATAATAAACGGCAGCCCCGGTTTGAGGCTGCCGTTTTTCATATATTAAGGATTCTGTTAAGGTCAGTCCGCGGCTCGCCTGTCGGTGTAAGGCGGAACTCATCGGTAAGGACTTTCAGCACGCCCGGCGAAACAAATGCCGGAATTGTAGGTCCGAGATAAATATTTTTAATTCCCAAAGAAAGAAGCGTAAGCAAAATACAGACCGCTTTTTGTTCGTACCACGAAAGCACAAGCGTAAGCGGAAGTTCGTTCACACTGCACCCGAAAGCGTCGGCAAGAGCAAGAGCAATTTTAATTGCGCTGTAAGCGTCATTGCACTGACCGCAGTCGAGTATTCTCGGTATTCCCTCAATATCTCCCAAATTCATATCGTTAATGCGGTACTTTCCGCAGGCAAGCGTGAGAATTATAGAATCGGGCGGCGTCAGCTTCGCAAAATCGGTATAATAACTTCTGCTCGGAGACGCTCCATCGCAGCCGCCGATAAGAAAAAAATGTTTGATTTTTCCCTCCTTAACAAGCGTTACAATTTTATCCGCATTTGAAAGCACGGCATTCCTTGCAAAACCTGTAACAACGCTGCTTCCGCCGTTCGTGCCGGTCATGTGCTTGTCCTCGGAATATCCACCGCATTCGAGCGCCTTCTCGATAACGGGCGAAAAGTCCTTGTCGTCACCTATATGCATAACCTCAGGATACGAAACAACCGATGTTGTAAACACCCTGTCAGAGTAACTTTGCCTCAGCGGCATAATGCAGTTTGTTGTAAACAGTATCGGCGCCGGAATGTTGTGAAACTCCGACTGCTGATTTTGCCAGCCGGTGCCGAAATTACCCTTAAGATGCGAATATTTTTTCAATTCCGGATACCCGTGCGCCGGAAGCATCTCACTGTGCGTATAAATGTTTATTCCTTTGTCCTTAGTCTGCTCCAGCAGGAGTTTCAAGTCGTGAAGGTCGTGACCGCTCACCACTATAAAAGGTCCTTTTTCTATTGTAAGCGGAACCTCAGTCGGAACAGGATCACCGTAAGCCGAGGTGTTTGCGTCATCAAGAAGCGCCATGCATTTAAAGTTGACCTCTCCGGTTTTAAGCACGAGGGCAAGCAATTTGTCGGCATCGTTCTCATCGCCTATTGCACGCAAAGCTTCGTAAAAATATGCGGTCACCTCGTCATTATGCTTACCGAGAATATGCGCATGATATGCATATGCTGCCATTCCCTTGATACCGAAGAGAATGAGCGACTTCAGCGAACGAACATCCTCCTGTTCTTCCCACAGCTTTTCCATGCTGTAGTCTTCAATGCCTTTTCCGTTTTCCGCCTCAATATCATCAATCATCTTTTTGATAGTCTCGTTATTGAAATTAACATTGGTGATGGTGGTAAAAAGTCCCTTCATCATGAGTTCGTCCGTGTGCAGGTTTCTGTTATTGCGCCTTGCAAGTCCTATCAGCGTGCCTATAAGCTTATCCTGAAGCCCTGCTGTTTCTGACTTTTTACCGCACACCCCGACCTTGCCGTCACAACCGGTGTTATGAGCGGTCTGCTGGCACTGGAAGCAAAACATTTCTTTCATAAGTACCCTCCTTGAGATGATTATAATGCTATTTTATCCCAAATAGGATTGTTTATTCAACAGTTTTTACAGCAATTCAGAAAGCAAAAATCGGAGAATTGCTTTACATTGAAAAAAGATTCGAGCAATTCGGGTAGTGGCTGAAAAAGAAAACCGGCAACAGCGGCGATACCGGATTTGTAAATGCTTTTATAACCGCCTTGATGACAGCATCAATAGGCGCAATGGCAATTGTCGGGGCAATACAGGACGGGCTAATGAATGATTATTCAACGCTTGCGGTAAAATCGGTTTTGGATTTTATCTTAATTGCTGTAGCTCTATTAATAAATGCGTTCAAACTCTCGCCGCTTGCCTTTGCTTTCTCTTGGATAAGCTCCTTTTTGCCCTTTGTTACCATAAGTGTAATTCTGTAATACGCCTGTTTGTTAAATTCTCCAAATCACTTTCTTATGAGAACCAATAGAAACTTCTATCGGTTTTATCTTATTCTTTTCCGACCGCTCCGAAATAAGCTCCGGGTGTACTTCTGCTAACCTGTTATTCATAGACAAACCTCAACCTCCTTGTGCTTAGAGTATATGAAGTTTTGACTTTATCTTGTAGTTTGCGAATATCCGTATAAATAGAAAAAGCCCTTTGAGAAAGGGATTTCTCCTATCTCAAAGGGCAAGTTGGCAAACTGGAATTTCTATTTGTGTTGCCATGTCATTACATAATCTTTTTCTCCGGTAGCCTCATCTAAGCCAATATGCTGAATATCAAATCCTTCTCTCTTATAAAAAGATATTGCCCGTGCGTTCTTTTGGTATACGTTCAAGTGCAACTTATTCCTTTTATCCTTTGCATAATTCAGCAGAATTTTACCAATACCCTGCGATTGCATTTCACCAGAAACAAAAATGCCCTCAACATATTCATCATTTAACCCTATAAAACCCTGTATTTCTGTATCATACTCATACACATAAACCTCTGCTAGTAACAACGCTTCTTTTACTGATTTGAAATTGCTTTTCCAGTATTCGGCGGGGATAAAATTATGTGCCTTTATATTTGTATCCAACCATATATCTGCAACTTTATTTATATCATCCCTTTGAAATTCTCTAATCATGACGGCGACTCTCCATAAACTTGAATTTAAATTATAACGGTCTTTGAAAATACACCATATCTACCAACTGTATTCCACTCTCATAGATTGGGTGGTCATAATTATCTATAAAGAAATTTGATATGATATGCGAACGGACAAAACCACACTTTTCATAAAATGGTATTGTCAGTGGGCTATCGCCTGTTCCCACTTGCAGAATGGCATATTGCTCTCTGTAATTATTAACAATAAACTCAATTAAGGCTCTTGCATAACCTTTCCCTTGATATTCTGGAACTGTCGCAATGTTCTTGATTTCAAGTATGTCATTTTCTTTATCGGTTATGACACACTCACACTTGACCCCATTATCATCAAGTACATACATCTTGCCGTTATCAAGATAACGGTCAACCATATCTTCCTGCTCATCTGCTAATAGGAGCAAATCAAGATATTGTTTTTTATTTTCTTTAACTTCAATAATTTTCATCAATCGCACCTACAAATTCCGATTTGTATTTCTGTTTGTTTTAAAATGGGCAACTCCGATTGGAATTGCCCACTCATTGCACTAATTATGCGATTTTTTCTTGCTTGCACTTAATTTTGCATCAATTGATGTAAGTTTGATGTAAATTGCTGTTTTTATAGTTTTTATCAAATGAAGTACGTCCCGTATATTCGGTAAAACGGTACATCTTTACATCATCTTAATAGAGCTTTGCACCTGCTGGAATGTGGTCATCAACCATCAGAAGATGGAGCTTTTCTTCGCCTTCTTCTTCATGAATAGCACTGAGGAGCATACCGCAAGAGTCAATGCCCATCATAGCTCTCGGTGGAAGATTTGTGATAGCAATAAGAGTCTTTCCAACCAGTTCTTCCGGCTCATAAAAGCTATGAATACCGCTTAAAATGGTTCTGTCTGTGCCTGTTCCGTCATCAAGAGTAAACTGTAATAGTTTCTTTGACTTCGGTACTGCAACACACTCTTTAACCTTTACTGCACGGAAATCTGACTTGCTGAATGTATCAAAATCAACTGTTTCCTCAAACAAAGGCTCGATTTTCACCTTTGAAAAATCAATCTTTTCAGGCTCAGGATTCATTTCCTCGACAGGCTGATTTTTTACATCATTTCCCTTGTTTACATCATTCAACGGCTTCATTGTGGGGAAAAGCAGAACATCGCGGATTGAATACGAATCGGTAAGAAGCATTACAAGCCTGTCTATACCGATACCGAGTCCGCCCGTAGGAGGCATACCGTATTCCATAGCGTTAATATAATCATCATCCATCATGCCGGCCTCTTCGTCACCGTTTTCGCGGGCTTCAACCTGCTTCTGGAATCTCTCTTTCTGGTCAATCGGGTCATTTAATTCCGAAAAAGCATTACCGTATTCCGCACCGTTAATAAAGAATTCAAATCTTTCGGTAAACATCGGGTCTGACGGTTTTTTCTTGGCAAGAGGCGAAACCTCAACCGGATAATCGAGAATAAATGTAGGCTGGATAAGCTGCCCTTCAACCTTTTCGTCAAAAACTTCATAAAGGGCAACGCCCGGGCTGCTGCCTTCTTCGACTTCCACACCAACGCTTTTTGCAAGCGCAACCGCTTCTTCGGACGACTTAACACCCGAAAAATCAACATCGGCATACTTTTTAACAGCGTCCGTCATGGTTATCTTTTCCCATCCCTTTGCGAGATGAATAACCTTGCCCTGATAATTAACATCGGTTGTTCCGAGAACCTTCATGGCAACCGTTGAAATCATATCTTCGGTAATTTCCATCATTCCGTAATAATCGGTATAAGCCTCATAAAGCTCAATCGAAGTAAATTCGGGGTTATGTTTTATATCCATACCCTCATTTCTGAACTGCCTGCCGATTTCATAAACCTTTTCAAGGCCGCCGACGATAAGGCGCTTAAGGTTAAGTTCGGTAGCAATTCTGAGGTACATATCAATATCGAGGGTGTTGTGATGTGTAACGAACGGTCTTGCAGTCGCACCGCCCGAGATGGTATTGAGAACCGGTGTTTCAACCTCCATATATCCCCTGTTATCGAGAAATTCTCTGATTTCCTTGATAATTTTGCTGCGGGTAATAAAGGTCTTTTTAACATCCGCATTCATAATAAGGTCAACATATCTCTGGCGATAGCGAAGGTCGGTATCAACCAGGCCATGGAATTTTTCCGGCAAGGGAAGAAGCGATTTAGAAAGAAGAGTAATCTTATTAACCCTAACCGAAATTTCACCCGTCTGTGTTGTGAAAACTTCGCCGGACGCACCGATAATATCGCCTATATCAAGCTTTTTGAAGCGATTATATTCTTCCTCGCCGAGGATATCCTTCTTAACAAAAAGCTGAATCTGACCGTAATAATCCGAAATATGGACAAAACCAACCTTGCCCATTCCGCGTTTTGACATAATTCTGCCGGCAAGAGAAACCTCCTGCCCGTCAAGAGGTGAAATTTCAGCATCAATTATTTCAACCTCATCGGAACCCCTTTTATGAAGTTCGCGCTTTTCGGTAGTGTAGTTTTCTTTAACATCCTTTGAGGTATGGGTTCTGTCGAACTTTGTAATTTCAAAGGGATTCTTTCCTTCGTTTATAAGGTCGGCGAGTTTTTCACGCCTGAACCTTAGAATTTCGTTAAGATTTTCTTCGTTCTGCTGAGCATTTATCTGTTCGTTACTCATAAATTCATAGCCTTTCTTATTTCATTATAGAGAGAATTTTAAACTTAAGAACACCGTCGGGCACTTCGACCTCAACTATTTTACCTTTTTTCTGACCGAGAAGCGCATGCCCTACCGGAGATTCGTCCGAAATCTTCATCTCGCTGGGGTCAGCCTCGGTTGAGCCGACAATTGTGTATTCGATTTCATCATCATATTCAAGGTCAAGAATTTTCACTCTTGAGCCGATGCTGACCTGTTTTGTGCTGATATCGTCATCATCGATAATTTCAATGTTTTTGAGCATATTTTCAATGGTTTTGATTCGTTCTTCAACCTCTACCTGTTCAGCCTTAGCCTCGTCATACTCCGAGTTCTCCGAAAGGTCACCGAAGCCGCGCGCAATCTTGATTTTCTCGGCAACTTCTTTTCGTTTGGTAGTTTTTAAATAATCAAGCTCCTGCTCGAGTTTTTCAAGACCGTCTGTGGTCAGCTTGAACTTTTTTGAATCTGCCATAGTACATTTCTCCTTAAAATTTCAAATTAACTTACATATCACAATGTAATATTATAACTCATTTTTTCGCATTTGTCAATCATCTTACAAACCCCGTAATGCTGAAAGGTATATTATATTGACACAATACCGAATTTTTTGCGTTATCCGAAATGACATCAAACTCCCCTGCCGAAACCGAAATATCATTTACGGCGCCCTGTATCGGTTTTTCCGACAAATTGAATATGTAATCCGCCGAAACACCGGCATTTTCCACAACTGCAAAGTCGAAATGCCGTTTTGCTATTTCTTCCGTATAAAAGACATTATAGAGAGAACACTCCCTTTTCCGGGCGGATACATAAACCATTCCGAAAATATCGGACAGCCCGGAGAGCGCCTTATCGGAAGGCTCAAACGCAACCGCTATTTCTTTATCGGAGAAGGGCAAATTGTAAATTCTCCCAAATTCGGAAACCGCATATACAAAATTCTGCTTAAAAAGGTCCTTCGGCTTGCTCAAAAACAACTCATCCGCAATTGATTTTTCATCAAGTGTACAAAATCCCGAGGTCAGTTTTTTTATTTTTCTTTTAACAAAAAAGCCGGGATTGTTTTTCAAACGGCAGCGCACAAGCCGGAAACCGGACAAATCCTCTGCCGTCACATCATTTGAATCGGATTTTTCGTATTTAACATACGCAAATTTATTCAAACGAACCTCCGTTGAGATATTGAATTGCCGCCTTCAGCTGATTGTCGCTTGTATAATCGCCGAGCACCGCCGAATTATCGAGAACCACCTCAAAATCCGGAGTAATCCCGACGCCGTTGACTTTTTTGCCGTTCGGCGTATAGTATTCGGCAATCGTAAACTTCACGGCAGTTGACTTTGTAATATTATAAAGCCCCTGAATTACGCCCTTGCCGTAAGTTGTTTCGCCTATAATGCAGGCTCTGTCGTTATCCTTAAGAGCACCGGCGAGAAGTTCTGCTGCGCTTGCGCTGTTTTTATTGACAAGAACAGCCATCGGAAGCATATTTGAACCAGCCTTGGCGCGGACATATTCCTTCTTTCCGTTTTTATCGACGCTGTAGTAGATGACACATTCTTCAAGAAGTTCATCGGCAATCTTCCTTGTTGCCTCTGCCTCGCCGCCGGGATTATTTCTCAAATCGAGAATTATTTTGCCGGCTCCGTCATTTTCTGCCATTTTAAGAGCCTCGGAAAAAGCGTCCGAAGTATCTATATTAAAATTGGTTATTTTAATATATGCAATGGAATTATCCAAAAATTCATAATCAATTGTGTAATTATGAAGTTCAACAAGCTTCATTGAAATATTAAGTTTCTGCTCATTCCTCATTATTGTTAAAGAAACGGTGTCGCCTTCGTTCCCGTTTTTAATAATTTCAAGTGCCTTGGCAGAACCGAGACCGCTCACGGACATCTTATTGATATGCGTAATGACATCGCCCGAAAGAACACCGGAATTTTCAGCCGGAGAATCAGATGCGACATCATTTACAAGCAGATTGCCGTCATCGTTTTCGGAAACGGTTATTCCGATACCGATATACTGTGACGACATGCTGTTTATAAGCAGGTTATATTCCTTCTCGGGATAATACTCAGCATACTTGTCGCCCAAACCCGCAACATAACCCGAGCATGCACCGTCAATCATTGCTTTGGTATCGGCATCGGCAAGATAATTATTGTCAACAACGCTTTTAATCTTAAACAAATCGCTGTATTCACTGTATTTTGAAGCGAAGTACGAATGGAAAAACAGCATTGAAGTAACCATTGCAACAATTAATGTAAATACCATTACGGCAACCGATGTTTTGATTACAAATGATTTTGAAAACTTTTCTTCTTCCTCCAAAACCGCACCTCCTGCCTTATTAATAAACCGGAACATACCCTGCCGGGTCAACACAAGTACCGTTCACGCGAACCTCAAAGTGAAGATGCGGACCGGTAGACCAGCCGGTACTTCCGACATTCGCAATATGCTGCCCCGCCGAAACCACTTCGCCGGAGGACACACTGAGCGAACTTGCATGCGCATATAAAGTATATATACCACCGCCGTGATCTATTACAACATAATTTCCGTAA
>JAXGBA010000081.1:0-20664 GCA_034186235.1 Clostridia bacterium
CTTTTGTTGAAGAACTTTTTCGCTTGGCATTAAAAGTTCACCTCCAAAATGACGATAGTGACAAATGCGGATTACACGGGATGGCAAGTCCCCTGCAATCAATTTGACTTTTGAGGTGTTAACCCCACACGGATTCGGCGGCATGGCAAGTACCGGACCGGCCGTGTATAATTAAAAACAGTTCTCCGTCCACAGACAAAGAACTGTAATTAAACATATTCGAGTTTAATAACATTCTCCTCGGCAGGATTTACGCTTTCGCACCTGCTGTCTATGGAAAACTGATTTCAATTACCGATATATAATACCACACTTTTTAGTGTTTGTCAAGTGTTTTTTCAAAATTTTTCAAAAATTATTTAAAAGCTTCGATTTCGTATGTTGTTACTTTGGCATCCTTTTCTTCATTATCGGATACTCCGGCGAGAATTACCGGCTTAACGGTTATCGATTTTGTTTCGCCCAAAACGGTTTTTCCATCTGTTCCGATAAGGTACGGCTGAAGGGTATATGTTCCGTGCTTAAGCCCTGCGCCGACAAATTTTATTGCGTATGCGTCGCCCGCCGGAACGGAAAGCATGGGGCAGGTAATTGAAATGCCATTTTCGTTTTCAATCATGAATCCGCATTCCGAAATGCTGTCCGGGCTGCCCGAAAACTTCGCATAAGCATATATCGAATGTTTTGATATGGCAGTTGTTTCTTCGTCCTTTTTATACTCGGTATAGGCGTCCTGCTGAACCGAAGACGCTGTTATGCTTATTTCGCTTATATATTTGTCTTCATACACATAAGCCGCCTGACCCATTTGATTGAACGGAATATCCTCAAAATCGGGATGATTCTTTTTAATCTTGCTGAGCCCGGTTGGTGTCAGAGTATAGTTATTGTTTGAATAATCCGTAAAATAAGTGCTCGGCAATAATATCGTATAATCATCCTCGACTTTACCGTACTGAGAAACCTTTTTTGCAATTGTGCGTTTTCCCGATTTGTACACCACATTATCTTTGATAACGACATACTTCGGAACCTCCGGCTCATCGTTGAGCATATTGCTTTGTGCTGAAACGGCAGGCCATTCGGGATTTCCCGTATATTTTGCCTTCCATGTATCGTTAAGATAATATGATGCTCTCAGACGGGTAAAGCAGTGTTCGACATTCCAGCTGTACTCTTTGCCTTCAAAAGTATATGTAGTCGAGGGATTGTCAATGGCTGCACGCTGATCATAGTTAATGTTGGCGTTGCAGTCCACGATAAGGTTGTTTTCAAACCTATTGTTTCTTCCGCCGCCCATAAGCCCCGCAGAAGGAAGGTTTGCAAATACATTGCCGAAAACGTTGGTTTGTGAGCTCATATCGTCAAGATAAATACCGTGAACACCCAAATCCGTCGTGGAAGAACTGTCGATTTTCATATCATGAACATAGTTGTAACGGAAAATGTTGCCCCATGTATCCCACCGTCTGCCGGTGTAAACCGCACCGCAGTCACGGGTTTCCTTGCAGACATCGTATATATCGTTATACTCCATAATACAGTCGTTTGATTTGTACTGAAGCGCAAAGTGCGGAGCGTCATGGATTTTGTTGTGTGCCACATACACTCCTACGCTTTCCGAAATATCAACTGCCGGGGCATAGGTTCGTCTGTAATTTTGAAATCTTTCAAACTCACAGTTGGTCACATAGCTGTTGGAGGCGGTAAGCGTCTTCTTATCGCCGCAGTCTTTAAAGCATATCCCTTTGGAGCCGAGGTCATGGAAATAAGTGCAGTCCGCACCGGAGTTGGAAGATTTCGATAAATAAACCGCATCGCTTCCTATTGAGGAAAACTCACAGCAGTAAATTTTAATATTGTCCGAACCGGAGGCATAAATGCCCTTGGCGCAGGTGCCGGAAAACTTCAAGTTTTCAAAAGAAATATTGCTTGCGTTGGTTATCTCGAAAAGATTGTTTTCCGCCGATGCAAAAATAAGGTGATCTCCGGCTTTCATCTCGGCTGTTGGATAAAGATAAAGAACGCCCGTATCACGGTTCAGATACCACTCTCCTGGGCTGTCAATTTCCTCAGGAACATTAAAGAAGTAGAACCTCCTGTTTGCGACAAGACCGTAATTTTTGGTTACATACGTGTAAATTGTGCCGGCAGTTTCATTAAAATCACACGGAGACGTAACATCTGCCCATTCGAATCTGAAATAACCGAATACCCAAACACCGCTCTTATTCCAGGATTGATAGCGTGTGTCATCTGTTGTAAATTCCGCTCTGCCCAAGCCTGAGTAATAATCATCGCCGCTCTGACCGTCAAAAACGGCTGTTTTTGTGGTCAGATAACTGTCATTGGGATATCTTGCGATAGTGAGAGGTTTGTCATTATAAGAAAGCGTTGGGGCATGACCGGCATCTTTTGCGCCCATACCCTGAATTTTTATTTCGCCGTACTCCGTAATCCCAAGATCCGCAAGATTTACGGAAACGATTTTGCCTCTTGCAGAGCTGTCGGAAAGCTTGCTCAGAAACGCCTCATCGGTTACGGTGGAGAACGCAGAAAACAGTACGGAGTTGCCTGCCGTAACCAAAGCGTTTTCGCCGGGGACACCCCTTATAACGAGGTTGTTGTCGGCGGCGGTCAGCTTTATCGGCAACGAGAGCTTGTAGTCACCTTCGCGAAGGTTGATTACAACCGTCGAAGAATACTCCCTTGCCGCCAAAACCGCTTTTTCAATAGTTGCGAAAGGGGTGGCGCTTGATCCGTCGGCCGTATCCGATCCGGTCGGCGAAACATACAGAAATTTTGCAGTTGTGCTGCCGTTTCCCGCAAAAACTGCGGTAAATGAAGGCAGCATAAGAAGCATTGCCAAAATGAATAAAATAATTTTTTTCATAATATCCTCCAAAAAATAGATTGTTTTTTTCGGTATATTGTTTTAAATTATTTTACAATAATAAAAACGATTTGTCAAGACTTTATGTTTACAATTATCGTCGGGTGTGGTATAATAATTTCGGAGGTGGTTTTTTGTTTACGGTAAATATGGCGGGGCATATGGTTAAGGGTACGGATACACAGCGTATTTTTCGTCCGCACGGCAGCGGAGACTGGCTTTTTCTTTACTTCCCCGTTCCGATGAAATTTTATCTTTCCGACAAAACGGAAGCATCGTCCGAAAAAGATGCCTGCGTGATTTATGCTCCGCATGACTATCATTCCTTCGGCGGTTTCCCGCATTTTCAAAATTCTTATGTGCATTTTTCATGCAGCGACGATGAAATTAAAAAGTTTTCCTTCAGAACGGGTGAGCTGTTTTATACATCAAACTTCGGAGAAATGAACCGGCTTGTACAAAAAATCAAGGATGAGATGATTGAAAGCAGCGTGATGTCTAAGGAGATGCTGAACAGTCTTGTAATGCAGCTCCTTATAACCGCAGAGCGAAGCTTCGGCGGTGACAAAGACGAAACAAAAGAAGCTTTTGAGCAGCTTCGATACGATATGCTCGAACATTACGACAAAAACTATTCCGCATCTTATCTCGCTTCAAGGATGTGCATGAGCAAAAGCAGGTTTTATGAAAAATACAGGCAGTATTTCGGGCAGTCACCGAAACAGGAGCTTATTAAAATAAGAATGGAAACAGCAAGGGTGCTTCTTACAAATGTGAACTCAACCGTTTCGGAGGTTGCGCAGAGGGTTGGCTTTGAAAGTGCCGAGCATTTTTCAAGATATTACAGAAAATATTTCGGAGAAACTCCGAAAAATCGTACAAAACATCATATATAATGGAACAATAATCATTGAAAAAGTCAACTCCCTTATGTATAATCAAACTGAAAGGGAGTTGATTTTTATGTTCAGACCAGAACATCCAAACCCTCAGTTTTTAAGAGAAAAATGGATAAATCTTAACGGGGAATGGGAATTTGAATTTGATTTCGGTCTGTCGGGATGCGACAGAAAGTTTTTTGAAAGGACAAGTCTTGACAAAAAGATTAATGTGCCGTTTTGCCCGGAAAGTAAACTGTCGGGAATTGAATACAAGGATTTTTCAAACGGCGTCTGGTATTTAAAAAGATTTGAAGTTCCGAATGATTGGAACGGGAGAGTTTGGCTTCATTTCGGCGCGTCGGATTATTATTCCCGCGTATATGTAAACGCTCTGCCGGTCGGTACACACACCGGAGGATACACTCCGTTCAAATTTGATATAACGGAATTTTTAATTCCCGGAGAAAACATCATAATGCTTTATGCCGAGGACGACAACCGCAACAGAAAACAGCCGAAAGGCAAACAGGCAAATAATTTTTATTCGAGCGGCGCCGACTATACAAGAACAACCGGAATCTGGCAAACCGTGTGGCTTGAGCACACCCCGCAAAACTACATAAAGGATTTCAGGTTTTATCCCGACCCCGACAACTGCAAGCTTGCATTTTCGGCAAATACCGAAGGCTGCGGTATCATTACCGTTAAAGCTTCATATGAGGGAAGAACGGTCGGAGAATGTGAGATGTATTCCTCCGGAACGGTCAAAGGGGAAATCGGGCTTTCCGAAAAGCAACTTTGGGAACCCGGATTCGGTCGGCTTTATGATGTTGAAATTTCTTTCGGCGAAGACATTGTAAAAAGCTATTTCGGATTGAGAAGCATCCGCATTGACGGCAAGCGGGTACTGATAAACGGAAAATCGGTTTTTCAGAGGCTGGTTCTTGATCAGGGATTTTATCCGGACGGAATTTACACTGCGCCGACAGACGATGATCTGAAAAACGACATTCTGTTTTCTATGGCTTTGGGTTTCAACGGCGCAAGGCTTCATGAAAAGGTGTTTGAACCGCGATTTTTGTACCACTGCGACAAACTCGGCTATCTTGTTTGGGGCGAATATCCGAACTGGGGCATTGACCATTCAAATCCCGAAATGCTTGGCATTTATCTTTCTCAGTGGCACGAGGCGGTTATGCGTGATTTCAATCACCCGTCAATAGTCGGATGGTGTCCGTTTAACGAAACTTGGAATTATAACAATACGCAGTGGGATATGCTTCTCTCCTCGATTTACGACATGACAAAATCGTGGGATGAAACAAGACCGTGCATCGACACGAGCGGATTTTATCATGTTAAAACCGATATTTACGATGTTCATGATTACACGCAAAATCCGGCTGAACTGAGAGAACATTTTAATGACGGCAAGGTGTTTGAGGGCGAAAACCCGAGTATACCGGCACGACAAAGCTATTTTGACAAAAAGTTTTTCGGAAAACCTCTCTTTGTAAGCGAATTCGGCGGAATACGCTGGGACTGCGGAATTGAAACCCCCGGCTGGGGCTACGGCGAAATGCCGAAAAGCGAAGCTGAATTTATCGAAAGATACAAAGGGCTTGCGGATGCACTGCTTGACAACGAGAATATGTTCGGCTTCTGTTATACGCAGCTTTATGACATAGAGCAAGAAATCAACGGTCTGTATACATATTCGAGAAAACCGAAGTTTGATACGGAAATTTTCAGAAAAATCAATTCAAGAAAGGCCAAATCAGAAGATTAATAAAGATTGATATTGAATTTTCCTCCCGTTTGTGTTATAATCGCAAGTGGGAGGAATTTTTGTGTAATTTATAAACATTACGGAAATGCTTGAAAAACAGCGTTGCTGTTGATATGATTGGCGACAGCCTGATGCATTGGCTTGACCGCTGCGCCGCAGAGGAAACATATACGGCGCAGTTGGCGAAAAACCCGGCATCAACTATCGGTTAAGCAGCATTCCGTACGACGCCTTCCAGCAGCACCGGACGGTGCAAAGGCAATTGCTGAAGAAATTATGAAATATGTTGTATAAAAATATTACAAAACCAACTCAAATGCATCAAAATGTATGGCAGAGAAAGGCAGTGAAATTATGCTTTACAATGCAGGATTGATTCTTGAAGGCGGTGCGATGCGCGGTGTTTACACCTGCGGCGTTATAGACTGCTTCATCGAAAATGATATAATGTTCAAAACCGTTTATGGGGTTTCTGCGGGCGCCGGGCACGCATACAGCTACCTTTCGCACCAAAAAGGGCGCGCGTTTCATGCGAATACCGACTATTTGAAAGGTTACAATTATCTCGGGCTGGGGTCTTTTATAAAAACCGGCAGTCTTTTCAATATGGACTTGATTTATGATACAATTCCGAACAAGCTTTTATATTTTGACCATGATGCTTTCAGGAACAGCCCCATGACGCTTTTTGCGGCGGTTACAAACTGCGAAACCGGAAAGCCCGAATATATAAAGGTTACAGATTCAAAAAAGCAGCTTGATGTTTCGAGGGCGTCGGGATCGCTGCCGTTCATTTCTCCGCCGGTGAAAATCGGCGGTAAAACATATTTTGACGGCGGCATTACGGACTCGATTCCCCTCGGGAAATCGATTTCCGACGGAAACGAACTTAATGTGGTTGTTCTTACCCGTGACAAGGCGTATCGGAAATCGCCCGAAAAGTCGGCAAAGCTTATAAAAATGAAGTACAGGCAGTATCCAAAGCTCTACGAGGCGGTAAAAAACCGCCATGTTATGTACAACGGTGAGCTGGAGCTGATTGAGGCGGAGGAGCGCGCCGGCAGGGCAATCGTTATAAGACCCGAGCGCCCAGTTACCGTCAAGCGCGCCGACACGGATATGGAAAAGCTTACCGCACTTTACAATGACGGCTACAAAGATGCCTGTAAAGCGCTCGCAAAAATCAAAAAACTTCCGCTATCGCTTTAATATTTTGTGCAAAATTTCTTATTAAAATGTTTAAAAAGGCTTGCAAATACCTTTGATTTGTGATATAATATTACGGCAATAAATTAATACGCACGCATTTTGACTGCCGTCAGATTGCATATTTTATATGTTTGGCTGCGGGGTGAGAAATGCGGAGGTATAAAAAATAGGAGGATATTAATATGTCAGTTATTGCAATGAAACAGCTTTTGGAGGCAGGTGTTCATTTCGGACATCAGACAAGAAGATGGAACCCTAAAATGGCGGAGTACATCTTCACCGAAAGAAACGGTATTTACATCATCGACCTTCAGAAAACAGTTAAAAAGGTTGAGGAAGCTTACAATTTCATCAGAGAAATTGCGGCTAACGGAGAAGAGGTTCTCTTTGTAGGTACAAAAAAGCAGGCGCAGGAGTCCATTAAGGAAGAAGCCGAACGCGTTGGTATGTACTATGTTAACGCAAGATGGCTCGGCGGTATGCTCACAAACTTCAAGACAATCAGAAAGAGAATCGACAGACTTAATCAGATTAAAAAGATGGAAGAAGACGGCACATTTGAGCTGCTTCCCAAGAAGGAAGTTATTAAGCTTAAGGGTGAGCTTGAAAAGCTTGAAAAGTTCCTCGGCGGTATCAAAGAAATGAAGAAGCTCCCCGGCGCTCTCTTCGTTGTTGACCCCAAAAAGGAAAGAATTGCTATTCAGGAAGCAAGAAAGCTTTCCATCCCGATTGTTGCTATAGTTGATACAAACTGCGACCCTGACGAAGTTGATTATGTTATCCCCGGTAACGATGACGCTATCCGTGCGGTTAAACTTATCGCATCCACAATGGCAAACGCTATTATCGAAGGCAGACAGGGCGAACAGTTTGAAGACGCTTCCGAAGAAGACGGCGAAGCGGAAGAATAATATATAAATTATACGGGAGGTATATGGTTATGGCTGCTATTACAGCTCAGATGGTTAAAGATTTAAGAGAAACCACCGGCTGCGGTATGATGGACTGCAAAAAGGCTCTCTCCGCAACTGACGGTGATTTTGATAAGGCTGTTGATTTTCTCCGCGAAAAGGGTCTTGCAACAGCTCAGAAAAAGGCTGGAAGAATTGCTTCCGAAGGCCTTGTTGATATTTTGGTTGAAGGCAACATCGGCGCTATGGTAGAGGTTAACTCCGAAACCGACTTTGTTGCAAAGAACGCCGAGTTCCAGACATTTGTCAAGAACGTTGCACGCCAGGTTATCTCTGTAAATCCGGCGGATACAGAGGCTCTTCTCGAGTCTAAATTTATCGATGACGGGTCCGTTACAATTAAGGATATGCTTACCGAAAAGATTGCAAAAATCGGTGAAAACATGAATGTTCGCCGCTTTGCAAGATTTGAGGGCAATGTAGTCGGCTATGTTCATATGGCAGGCAGAATCGGCGTTATGGTTAAGGTTGAAGGCGAAATGACCGACGCTGCAAAAGAAGCTGCTAAGGACGCTGCTATGCAGATTGCCGCTCTCAATCCTCTTTACCTCAGCAAGGATACCGTTCCGGCTGAAGATGTTGAGAAGGAAAAGGCAATCATCATCGCTCAGATTAAGGAAGATCCCAAGAACGCTTCCAAACCCGACCAGATTATCGAAAAGATGGTTGGAGGTAAAATCAATAAGTTCTATGAGCAGAACTGCCTTCTTCAGCAGGCATTCGTTAAGGATGACAGCGTGAATGTCGAAAAGTATCTTGCCGATAACGGTATTAAGCTTGTTGATTTTGTTCGCTTTGAAAAGGGCGAAGGATTGGAAAAGAAAGTTGATGACTTCGCAGCTGAAGTTGCAAGCATGGCTAAATAATTTAAGCTGAAAATTAAATGCACGGCGCCAAACAACGCCGTGCATTTTTTTGACATAAAAAGCCTTTTTTGGATAATATGGTAATTCTATTTCTTTTTTTGTAATATTTTGACCGGAACAGTATTGTTCAAAGGCTTTTTATAGCCTATATTGTATCATATATAGCCTACTTTGTCAATATATTTATATTATAATTAATATAAAAACGGTAGGTAAATATGAATATGGACACTTGTACTGCGGTAAAAAACAGAATTTTGGATTTGTGCAACGAGAAAAGAATAAGCATTAACAAACTCGCAACGGAATCCGGTGTTGCGCCTTCAACCGTAAAGAATATTCTGTACGGGAAAAGCCAAAACCCGGGAATAGTAACAATCAAGATGTTATGCGACGGTATAGGAATTAGCCTGACAGAGTTTTTCAGAACCGAAGAATTTCAAACGATGGAACAGGAAATGAAATAATAAAACCATAAAAGATGACTCCCCGATACATAGAAAATATCGGGGAGTTGGCATTTTTATTTTAAAATTTCCTTGAATGCTGCCGCAAGGCCGGCTGTGGCCTGAATATTTGAAGGAATAACAAGCTTTGTCGACTCGCTTTCGCCGAGTTTTCCGAGTGCCTCAAGGCTCTTCAGCGCCAAAACACCGTCGCTGGGGTTTGAGCTGTTTATAAGCTCGATACCCTTTGCGGTTGCCTGCTGAACCTTGATTATCGCTTCAGCTTCACCTTCGGCAATCCTGATTGCGGCTTCCTTTGCCGCTTCAGCGTCAAGAATTTTTGATTGTTTATCGGCCTCTGCCTGGAGTATCTTGGATTGCTTCTGACCTTCTGCTACCAATATTGCTGCCTTCTTTTCACCTTCGGCCTTGAGGATTGATTCTCGTCTTTCGCGTTCCGCTTTCATCTGTTTTTCCATAGCGTCCTGAATTTCGCGCGGCGGAAGAATGTTTTTGAGTTCTACACGGTTAACCTTAATTCCCCAAGGGTCGGTCGCCTGGTCGAGAATCGAACGCATTTTTGTGTTTACGGTATCTCTTGATGTAAGCGTTTCGTCAAGCTCAAGGTCACCGATTATGTTTCGGAGGGTTGTTGCCGTCAGGTTCTCGATTGCGGACATCGGGTGGTCAACACCGTACACATAAAGCCTGGGGTCGGTAATCTGAAAATACACAACCGTGTCAATCTGCATGGTTACATTATCTTTTGTGATAACCGGCTGCGGAGCAAAGTCAACAACCTGCTCCTTCATTGAAACCTTTTTAACTATTTTTTCAACAAAAGGAATTTTGAAGTGCAGACCCACTCCCCACGCCGAGTGGAAAGCGCCGAGGCGTTCGACGATATAGCTGTGCGCCTGCGGAACGATTTTGATATTTGAAATAACGATTACAAGAACGATTATCAGAAATATTGCAAATCCCATATAATTACTCCTTTATTTTAACAATAGCCTTAACCCCGTGGATTGAACAAACCGTAACGGTTTTATCGGAGGGGATTATGCTGCCGTCCTGCGATTTTGCGGACCAGACCTGACCGAGAACCGTAATTTGCCCTTTGTTTTCGAGGTTGTTGATTTCTTCGGTTACCACACCTTCCTGCCCGATAATTCTATCGGCATTGGTGTAAACCGTTTTTGTTTTGCGGAAAAGTTTTTTCACGAGCGGTCTTGTAAAAATAAGCAAAACTGCGCTGATGCCCGCAAAGACAGCGAACTGAACCGCAAACGACTGCTCAAAAATCGAAAGAACCATTGCCGCAAGCGCACCGAACATAAACCATATCGTGACAAGCGCCGGCGTTATCCCTTCAATTACCGCCATGATTACCGCAACCGTGAGCCAAAACCAAAACATATCGTTCATAGGCATTTCCCCCTTTTAGTATTACATATATTTTATCACATATTTATGTTTTTTGCAATACCGTTATTACATTTTATATTATATAGGAAGAAATACATTTTTAAGTCTTATTTTTCTATCAGAAGCGATGCGTTGTAGAGCATTCCTAGTGCGTCTTCAATGGAGGCATTTCCGGTCGGGTTTATGCGCCCGTCGGGAAGCCCGTTTATAATACCGTTGTTATATGCGGTGTTTACATATTCCTCTGCCCAGTCGGCTATGTCCGCACTGTCGCGGAAATCGTTCTTTTCGCCCTTTTCCGGCGGTTTTTTGTTCATCGCCTCCAGGAGCCTGTAAATCTCAACGCAGATTACCTGCCGTGAAACATCTCTTTTTCCGTCGAACACATCCGAGCCGTATGTTTTGATAATTCCAAGCTGATACGCCTTTATTACCGCCGGGGAGTCGGTATCCGTAAACGGGTTTTTAACCGTTATTTCAACCGGACCTTTAACCGATTCATAGAGATTTACAAGCAGCCAGCACAGCCCCTCATAGTTCAGCTTTACGGTGTAATCCGAAATCTGCGAGGTTATGCCGTTCGATTCCGCCCAGTCGATATACCCCTGCGACCATTTTGCAATTTCAACCTCGGGCTGGGTTTCATCAACCGCAAATTCAACATTGTTCTGCTTGCTGTAAAAATATGCGGCAGAGCCTTTTGCGGCATAAAGAGTCAGGTTTTTGCAGTTTTCAAAGGCACCGTCCCCGATTTTGTCAACGGCGGTATAAAGAACGGTTTTTCCGAGAGAATTGCACCTGAAAAACGCATATTCGCCTATGCTTTGAAGAGATTCCGTTATTGTTATATTGTGAAGTGCCGCAGCATTGTAAAACGCACCCGCCGATATATCCGCAACGGAATCGGAAAGCACAACGGATTCGAGATTTTTATTTTCGTTAAACGCATACTCACCGATTTCCTTAACTCCGTTTGGAATGTTGAGCTGCTTTATATCGGCATTTTGAGGGCAGAACACAAGCGTTTCGCCGTTTTTTGTATAGATTATGCCGTTTTCCTCTTTATATTCGGAATTTTTGCTGCTGATTTTTACCGTTTTAAGACCTGCCCCGACTGTAAAAATCCAGTCCGAAATATTTGTCACCTTCTCCGGAATATAAATTTCCGAAAACGAGGTGCACCCCTGAAATGCCATTTTCCCGATTTTTTCAATCCGGTCGCTTATATTAAGCGCAGGCAGTGATTTACATTCGTAAAACGCAGCGTCACCTATATTTACGGCAGAATCGGGCAGTGTGATATTTTCGAGAGATGAGCAGAACGCAAACGTTCCGTCGGGAATATTCGTTATTCCTTCGTGCAAAATAACGGTTCTAAGCGCCTTGCAGTCCGCAAAAGCTTCGCTGCCGATTTCGCTTACCGATGAAGGAATTGCTATGTATTCGAGAGATTTATTGCTGACGAACGCTCCGTCGGCTATTCTTTTAATGTTTGGAGGGATAATATAATTTTTTCTTGATTTTGCGGCAGGGTAGCACAGAAGGGTGTCTTTTGTATAAAGAATACCGTTTATAACTGTGAAACGGTCATTTTGACTTGAAAAACCTTTAAGATTGGGACAAAGAGAGAAGGCTCCTTCATTAATTCCGGTAACCTTATGCTTTCCTATTCGGTCGGGAATAACAATTATGCTTGAAGTATCATCGATGCATTTTTCTATTACTGCGGAATTGTTGTATATATAATAGGAAAAAACTCCGTTTGAAAGAAGTTCCGCACCTCTGTTTTCACCGCTTTCCGCCGCTTCTTCTGCCGACAGCGGCATCACAGTACCCGTTAAAAGCAAAATCAGTAATAATAAGGATATAATAATTTTTTGCATCCTCATTTTAATCACCTTTTCCTTTCTTAACACAAAAATCGTGTTTTGCATATTTTAACATATTAAAATTTAAAAATCAAGCTTTGAAAACAAGTTGTAACATTAGGACACAATATGTTGTATGTTTGTTATAAATGATAACTATTTTTAATATTTTGAGCAAAGAAGGACAAATCATAAAATTTTTTTCGGCAAAAAAATTAATATTTTGATTTTATGTAGGATTTATGCGGTTTTGCTGTCGAAATAAATGTTACAAAATGATTAAATATTGTTACAAATACATTACAACACATTGATTTAATTGACAAAACAGTTAATAAATGGTAAAATAATACACAAAAAAGCAAAAATGATACATATTTTGGAAATGAAACTAAATTTTGAAAACTATTTTTAATGAATATTAATTTTTTTCAACATATTGTGGTCGAATTTGATAAAACCTCAAAAAACCACAATATATAGTCGAGTGTATTTTTTGCGAATATTTTTCGAAAAGTGGCATACATTATTATAAATGCACAAAAAGAGTGCGTTCAGAAAATAAAATGGGGTGAAAAATTACCGTAAAAAATCAAAAAATTTGACAAGACATGATTTTTTAATGTATAATAGGCACTGCCCCAATAAAAAGCAGGAGGTTACAAGATGTTGCAAACAGATAAGGCTGCGGGCAAGACAAGACTCAGAAATATCTTGTCGGTTGCAGGCAGCACTGCTGTGATAATCGTTTCACTCTCCGTTCTCTGTGCGTTCAGCATTGTTAAAAATGTTGAAATCGATACGGGTTACGGACAGGTTCGCTCGGTTGTTACCATGAAAAATACTGTCGGCGAGCTTCTGGACGAGCAGCAAATTACTCTTAATGAGGGAGATGTTGTGCTCCCGGGTGTTAACTCCGGGCTGCAGCATGAACAGAAAATTTCAATCGACAGGGCGGTTTCCGTTAAGATTACCGTCGACGGGATTGAAACAAAACACAGAACCGTCTCCGGGACGGTTGAAGAGGTTCTCAAAGAATCGGGTGTTGTTCTGGAGAATCTCGACGAATGTAATTATTCGGTTAAAGACAAGGTCTTTGACAACATGGAAATCGTGGTTTCGAGAGTGAAAGAGGCCACCGTGACCGAGGAAACAACCATTCAGCGCAATGTCATAAGAAAAAATGACGCTAATCTGGCAAAGGGTACCGAAAAGGTTATCCAGGAGGGGCAGGACGGTGTGCTGAAAAGCGAATATTCGGTTGTTACCCGTGACGGTATTGAAATCAGCAGGAAGTTACTCTCAGAAGAGACCGCCGTGCAGCCGGTTGATAAAATCATTTCTGTGGGAACCAAACTCGAATTTGGTTCGGTTATACCGGCGAGCGAGCTGAAATCTAAAAAGGTTTTGACGATGAACGCCACGGCTTACGACATCGGTTATGAAAGCTGCGGCAAAAATCCCGGCGACCCGGGCTACGGCATCACGGCGACCGGAATCAGGGCTTGTTACGGCATTGTTGCCGTTGACCCGAGCGTTATTCCTCTCGGGTCAAAGCTCTATATCACTTCTGCGGACGGCTCTTATGTTTACGGCTATGCGCTTGCGGCTGATACCGGCGGTGCGATTAAGGGCAGCCGTATCGACCTTTGCTACAATTCAAGAGCGGAGGCACTGCAGTTCGGCAGAAGAAATGTACTTGTTTACATTCTTTAGAAAATATCGGCTTCGCAAAATCGGCGGAGCCGATTTTTCTGTATAAAAAATTCACGCCCGGTTCATAATGGGTTCACAATTGAGTAATATCATAATATATGAAAGGGTGTGACAAAATGAAAAATTTTATAGTCAGATTCGGTAAAAAACATTCTGAAACGCCGATTGATTTCGGCGATATACAGCTTGTTTCAAATAAAGTGAAAGGTGCAGGCTGCGAGGTGCAGTTGTCGGATAAAGAGTCCAAACTCATGCGCTTTTTCATAAACAACAACAAAACCGTAATCCCCGATGAGAGCGTCGCCTTAGGTGCTTGGGGCGGCGGTTCCCCGGATGAACTTGAGGCTTATGTAGGATTTTTAAGGCAAAAACTGGAATATATCAGGTCCGAAATAAAAATTTTCAAAATCAAAGGTTTGGGATATAAAATCTGCACTGCCGAATAAAAAATTAATATAATGGTTGAAATCGCTCCGGTTTTGTGATATAATGGGCATATGTATGTAAATAATTATGCTTTGAAAAGGGTTGATTAAATGATAAATGTATGTCTTGTTTTCGGGGGAATGTCGGAAGAACACGGCATTTCATGCACCTCGGCAAGCAATATTGCGGAAAACCTGAATCCCGAAAAATACAATGTATATAAAATCGGAATCACAAAGGACGGAGTATGGAAGCTTTTTGACGGTGACGCTGAAAAAATGCGCAACGGCACATGGTTTGACGAGGCGCTTCCGAGCTGCATAATATCTCCGGATAGAAGTCACAAAGGCATTATTGCCGACGGAAAGCTTATACATATCGATGTGATTTTTCCGGCGCTTCACGGCAAACTCGGTGAGGACGGCTGTATTCAGGGGCTTTTTGAACTTTCGGGAATTCCTTATGTAGGCTGCGGCGTTGCGGCGTCGGCTCTCGGAATGGATAAGGTTCTTTCAAAGCTGGCATACGATGCCGGCGGACTTTTGCAGGCGGACTGGGTTTACTTCGAGGATATAAACGCAATTTCGCATGACGATGCAGCGGACACGGTTGAAGCAAAATTCGGGTATCCGGTTTTTGTCAAGCCTGCAAATACGGGGTCTTCAATAGGCATTACGAAGGCTCATGACAGAGCGGAGCTTAAAGCTGCGTTTTCACTTGCGGCGACTATCGACAAAAAGGTGCTTGTTGAGGAATTTATAAGCGGCCGCGAGGTAGAATGTGCGGTTATGGGCAATGAAATCCCGATTGCGTCTGCTGTGGGCGAGGTTCTTTCGGCGGGCGAATTCTACGATTTCGATTCAAAATATGTTGATGAGGAATCCAAAACAGCAATTCCGGCGCAGCT
Source organism: Clostridia bacterium (assembly GCA_034186235.1). Classification (GTDB taxonomy): domain Bacteria; phylum Bacillota; class Clostridia; order HGM11514; family HGM11514; genus CAKSKB01. Next base: position 15,401 of record JAXGBA010000081.1, read on the forward strand.
CCCGAAAGATATTTCAGAAAAAGTGAGAGAGGCTGCGGTAAAGGCTTACACCGCAATCGGCGCCAAGGGTCTTTCGAGAGCCGACTTTTTTGTGACCGAAGACGAGCGCGTGCTTGTTAACGAACTTAACACTCTGCCCGGCTTTACATCAATAAGTATGTATCCCAAGCTGTGGATTCACGGCGGTTATTCCTATGCCGAGCTTCTTGACAGACTCATAGAACTGGCAAAAACCGAAAAATAAACCTCTTGCATTTGCGGTGGTAAAACGGTATAATAGATATATAGAATTTTAAAGGGGTTTGTTTACACATGATAAAAAATGCTATGCTCAATGTGAAGGGTATGCGGCGGAGCGAGGATGAGGATGACGAGTCGGTCGATTTTACAACCGAAGCGGTATTTTATAAAGATGACGGTTTCTATGCCGTTGAATATGAAGAGTCGGAACTGACCGGCATGGAGGGCACTCACACGAAAATCGAGTTCCGCCCGGGGGGAGTTTCGATTATAAGAACGGGCACCAATGCGGCACATCTGATATTTGAATCCGGAAAACGCCATGTCACTATGTACGAAACGGAAGTCGGTATGCTTGAGGTTGCGGTGTATTCGGAATCGGTTGCCTCCGATTTCGGCGAAAACGGCGGCGAAGCCGTGTTCGACTACATCCTGGAGGTCAACGGTCACGAAACATCTTACAATGAATTTGAAATGAAAGTTTGGGGAGATAACGCATGATTAATCTTATCGAGAAAACAAAGGGCGAGATTGCGTCCGTCATAAAACGCGGCGTTGAAAAGGCAGGTCTGGCGGAGTTTGGCGCTCCGATTGAAATCGAAAAGCCGAGGGACGAAGGGCACGGCGATTTTTCAACCAACATTGCAATGCGCCTTGCAAAGCCGGCTAAGTCCAATCCGAGAGCCCTGGCGGAAAAACTTATAGGCGAGTTTGAAACCGAAGGAACGGTTATCGAAAGCGTGGAGACGGCAGGCCCCGGGTTTATTAACTTCACATTAAAGCCGGAAAGACTTTATGAGGTTATGAAGGTTATCGAGGACGAGGGTGAGGACTACGGACGTGTTAACATCGGCGGCGGCAAAAAAACTATGGTTGAGTTTATTTCCTCAAACCCGACAGGTCCTATGCATGTGGGGAACGCAAGGGGCGGCGCTATTGGCGACTGTCTTGCGTCAATTCTTGACTATGCGGGCTATGATGTAACGAGGGAGTTCTATGTAAACGATGCCGGAAACCAGATTGAGCGTTTCGGCATGTCGCTTGAGGCAAGATATTATCAGCTTATCGGGCGTGATGTTGAATTCCCGGAGGACGGTTACCACGGCGAGGACATCACGCAGCTTATGCGCGATTATATTGCCGAGTGCGGTGACGCTGACCGTGACGCTCCCGACCTTAAAGAAAAGCTTGTTGCTTATGGGCTTGAAAAAAATATCAGGTGCATAAAGGACACCATGAAGGATTTCGGAATAGACTACGATGTGTGGTTTCTGGAGAGCGACCTTCATAAATCGGGCGAGGTCAAGGCGGCGGTCAAAGAGCTTATCGACAAAGGCTGGACTTATGAGAAGGACGGCGCAATATGGCTTAAATCAAGTGAATTTTACTGCACCAAGGACGATGAGGAAGCGAAAGACGATGTTCTTGTGCGCTCAAACGGAATACCGACATATTTTGCAGCCGACATCGCATATCACAGAAACAAATTCGTAACCCGCGGTTTTGATACGGTAATTGATGTGTGGGGCGCCGACCATCACGGGCACACAATCCGAATGAAGGGCGCAATGGACGCAATCGGAATCGACCCGGAAAGGCTTCGGTTTGTGCTTATGCAGCTTGTGCGCCTGATACGCGGCGGCGAGGTTGTAAAGGTTTCAAAAAGAACAGGGAAGGCGGTAACCCTCAACGAACTTCTTGACGACATCGGGGCGGACGCTGTAAGATTCTTCTTTAACATGCGCCAGCCGGCCAGCCATTTTGACTGTGACCTCGATTTGGCGGTTTCCAAAACAAGCGATAATCCGGTATACTATGTTCAGTATGCCCATGCAAGAATGTGCAGTATTCTCAAGATGCTTGAGGCAGAAGGCGTTTCGGTTCCGAAATTCTCCGAGGTCAACTGCGCACTTCTCGCTACTGCACAGGAAAAGGCTCTGCTCAAAAAACTTGAGGAATTTCCGCAGGAAATTACCGATGCGGCTCTCAGCTATGAGCCGTCAAAAATCACAAGATATGCAATCGACCTTGCGTCGGCTTTCCATACCTTCTATAACGCCGACAGGGTTAAGGTTGATGATAAAGAACTTCTGCGTGCAAGGCTTCTCCTTGTGAATTCTGCAAGGCTTGCGCTTAAAAGCACGCTTCGTGTTCTCGGTGTTACGGCTCCAGAGAAAATGTAAAAAATAACAAAGGAGGCGGTTTGCCTTGAAGAAAAGATTAACTGCGTTTATAATTGCCCTGATGCTGTGCCTTTCGTCGGTTTCGGTTTTTGCGGCGAAGGAAACGGTTGTTGAGCTTGACCACGGTATGTCCGATGAGGAAGAAGCGCAGCTTAACGACATTATGTTCAATTACTACAAGACGATTGTTGAGCTTATCTGCAAAAATTACCGTCTTGATAATCTTACTCCAGAGCAGGTTTACGCCGCTTTTATAAAGCAGCTTATCGGGACGAACCCCAATATGGTTGAGGAGGCTGTTAGGGCCGCAGCGGACGGGCTGGACAGAAACAGCTACTACCTCAGCCGCGAGGAATATGAACAGTATTACCGCCATTTGGCGTCCGAATACTGCGGCATAGGTCTTATCGCAAGCTCCAAGAACGGCCCGATAACGGTTGTGGGCTTCCCGGAGGAGGAAACCCCGGCAAAGAAGGCGGGCATTATGGAAGGCGATATTATCGTTTCGGTTGACGGCGCTTCGGTTGAAGGGATGTCATCGGTTGACGCTGCAAGCCTTATGAAGGGCGAAAAGGGCACAATGGTTACCCTCGGCATAAAAAGAGGCGATACCGTTACCGAAATCAAAGTGATAAGGGACGAGGTTGAGCAGTCTGCCGTTTCTTATGAAATTGACGGCGATGTAATGTACATCTCGCTCTCAACATTCAACGAAGGCAGTTCCAAAAAGATGAAAGCGGCGCTCGATGAGGCGGACAGGCAGAAAATTAAAAAAATTATTCTCGACCTTCGCAATAACGGTGGCGGAATCGGTACGGAGTGCTTTGATATCGCTTCACTTCTCATGCCGAAGGGCAAGATGATTACAAAAATTACATATAATGACGAATCCCTCGATGAAACTCATTATTCAAAAGCGGATTTCAATTTCAAAAAGTATGACATTGCAGTGCTTGTGAACGAGGGCAGTGCAAGCTGTTCGGAAATGCTTGCCGGTGCACTTCAGGATCACGGTATAGGGTATCTTATCGGCGTTAACACCGTCGGTAAAAGCACGGGGCAGCAGGTAATTCCGCTCGATGCGCTTCAGGGGTATCTTAAGCTTACAGTTTCTCAGTACCTTACCCCGTCCGGAACCCCCATTCCCGATGACGGAATCACACCGGACAAGTATCTTAAAAATGTCCGTATTCCGTACAATTCAGGCAGCGATGTGCATAAAATGACATTTTTGCGCAAACTCTCAAAAGGCGATTCCGGCGACGATGTTATCGCCTGCAAGGAAAGGCTTGAGGTTTTGGGTTACTATGTCGGCGATACACAGAATCCCGATTTTGATGACCTTCTTGAACAGGTCGTTGCCAAGTTTCAGGCGGATTCCGAACTTTATTCATACGGCGTTCTCGACAGCGCTACCATGTTCGAACTGTTTAACCGTTCGTCTGATTTTGAAATCGAACAGGACACTCAGCTTGAATACGCAAAAGAGTACATGAAAAATCGTTAGTTGACAAAATCGGCTTTTAATGTTATACTACTCATATATGGAGGAAGCTTATGAACATTAAAAAGTTTTTTACGGTCTTCGGATCATTGTTTATAATAATACTGATGGTTGTTTCGGTTGCGGCGGTTACCTACAAGGGCGTTTCCGTCGGCGTTGACGAAAAGGACGGCAGCGAAAAGGTGGAACTCAAAAAAGCCACCGGTTCAATGAATGTTCTCCTTATCGGGCGCGACCGAGGCGGTAAACTTACCGATACCATCATGCTTGCAAGGCTGGATAACGATAAAAAAATCGTCAACCTCCTCTCAATTCCGAGAGATACCTATGTCGACGGCTGGAAGATTAACGCTATGTATTCAATGGGCGGTATCGAAAATACGGTGGAATGCGTTGAGGATATAACAGGACTTAAAATCGATCATTATGTTTCAATCACGACCGATGTGTTCAAGGAAATTGTAGACCAGCTCGGCGGGGTTGACTTCTATGTTCCGCAGGATATGGATTATGAGGACCCGGTTCAGGGGCTTTATATTCATCTCAAAGAGGGGCAGCAGCACCTCGACGGCGATCACGCCGAACAGCTTGTGCGTTTTAGAAGCTATGAGCAGGCAGATATTCAGAGAACTTCCGTTCAGCGTGATTTTATAAAGGCTCTTATCACGCAGAAGAAGTCTATGGAATATGTTCAGAAGGTCGATGATATTTACAGAATAGTTTCGTCCAAAATCGAAACGGATTTGACCATTAAGGATATTCTTGCGAATATTTCAACCCTTACGGAACTTGATGTTACCAATAATCTCAATGCGTTTATTATGCCCAACGAACCAAGATATGTCAGCGGAATATCATATGTTTTCATTAACGATGATGAACTCGGGCAGCTCCTTTCCGAACATTTCGGGCTTGATTACAATAAATTCGGAATCCGCTCCGGCAAGCATAATTACGGCGATACCGGCAGCAGCGACGGATATGTGAGCTATGACGATGGCTACGATGACAATACGGCGTGGTATGAACCCGCCCCGCAGGAGCCGGTGTATACGCCTCCGCAGGATAATGACGGATATTCGGATAATACCGCAGCTTCGGACGGAAACGATGTGTCTTCCGGCTATACGGAACCATCGTATGAGGAGCCTGCCGCACCGGAAACTCCGGATACGGGTGCTTCTGAATCCGGCGGATTTGCCGATGTAACGGTTGAGTAAAATACCTGCGGGTCGGCAGCAATGCTTGATTCGCAGGTTTTTTCGTGAGGAGCGGTATTTATGATGCACGGTTGGAAAGAACTTTACGAAAAATGTATGCAGTGCAGTGAATGCGGC
>JAXGBA010000082.1:0-5276 GCA_034186235.1 Clostridia bacterium
CTCGGGGTGAAACTGAACCCCATAGAGCTTTTTTTTCACATTTGCAACACCGACATTTTTGCAGTTATCGGACGATGCGGTGGTTTTGAAGCCATCCGGCAGAACGGTAACCTGGTCTGTATGGCTCATAAGAGCAACCTGTTTTTTATCGAGCTTATCAAAAATCGCACATTTCGGGTCAACCGAAACGATGGTCTGCCCGTACTCGCTGACGCTGCACGACTCTACCTTGCCTCCCAAGGTATAGTTAAGCAGCTGATGACCGTAGCAAATGCCCAAAATCGGTATTCCGAGCTCAAAAATTTCTTTTGAGCATTTCGGGGAGGCATCATCATACACGCTGTTAGGGCCTCCTGTCAAAATAATGCCGATTGGCGCCATTTCCCTTATTTCGGAAACCGACATATTGCCGGGCTTTATAACGGAATGCACATGGCACTCTCTTACTCTTCTTGCGATAAGCTCTTTATACTGACCGCCGAAGTCGAGAATCAGTACCGTCTGACTCATTAAATTTCCACCTTTCGAGAATTAATTATTTCATTTCGATGTACTCGTCGCGAGCGGCTCCGACGGACACATATTTGATATGACAGCCGACAGCCTTTTCAATATATTTTACATAATCGAGAGCCTCTTTTGGAAGGTCCTCGGACTTTCTGCACTTTGAAATATCGCACTTAAAGCCTTCAAGATACTCATACACAGGCTTTGCACGCACAAGCTCATCGCCTATCGGGAAATCGTGCCTTATCTCGCCGTCAACCTCGTATGCCGTGCAAACCGGAATCTTATCAAAGCACGAAAGGACATCGAGTTTTGTAAGAGCGATTTCGGTTGCGCCCTGCATCATTGCACCGTAACGCGATGCAACAACATCAAATCCGCCTACACGCCTGGGTCTGCCGGTAGCGGCGCCGTATTCTCCGCCTGCTTCACGGAGCCTGTCGCCCTCGCTGTCAAACATTTCACAGGTGAAGGGACCTTCGCCCACGCAGCTTGAATAAGCCTTCATAATACCTATAACGCTGTCCAGCTTCCTTCCCGGGATACCTGCGCCGATGGGCGCATAAGCTGCAATTGTGGAAGAAGATGTGGTGTAAGGATAAATACCGAAATCGATGTCACGGAGGGTTCCGAGCTGAGCTTCGAACATAACGCTCTTGCCTGAATCTATGGCATTATTGAGGAAAACCGTTGTATCGCCTATGTATTTTTTAAGCCTGTCACCGTACTTTTTGAGCCACGCAAGCATATCCTCATACTTTATCGCCTCATGACCGTAACCCTTTTCAACGGTAAGATTTTTCCACTCAACGATATTTTTGACCTTGTTTTCGAGGGTTTCGGGATGCAGAAGGTCTCCCATTCTGATACCCTTTTTCATGTATTTGTCGGCATAAACGGGAGCAATGCCTCGTCTGGTGGAGCCGAATTTAGCGTCGCCGAGCCTGTCCTCCTCCAAAATGTCAAGAAGCTTATGGTAGGGCATACAGATAACCGCTTTGTCACTTATAACAAGATGTTCCTCGGTAACATCTATCCCTTTTTCGGCGAGCTTATCCAGCTCACCGCAGAGGTGCTCAATATCTATAACGATACCGTTGCCCATAACATTTACGGTATCGGCTCTGAGTATCCCGGACGGAAGAAGATTGAGAATAAACTTGCCGGCATCGTTAATAACGGTATGCCCGGCATTGTTGCCGCCCTGATACCTGACAACTATGTCATAATCGGATGAAAGAAGGTCAACCATTCTGCCCTTTCCTTCATCGCCCCAGTTTGTACCAACTATTGCTGTAAGCATATTTCATGCCTCCTAAGTAAATTTTCCTACTATATAAGTATACATTATAAAATGAAAATTGTCAACACAAAAGATTGACAAACGCAGGCAAAAATGATATAATTTTCGTATACTTATACGGAAGGATGATTGATTTGGCAAATATTCCCGAATTGTTTGCAAGCAGAGTTTTCAGCGATGAAGTTATGAGGAACAGGCTTCCGAAGGACGCATACAAGTCGCTCAAAAAGACCATTGCGAAGGGCGAGCATCTGAACGCACAGATTGCAAGCGTTGTCGCCAACGCAATGAAGGACTGGGCTGTGGAGAACGGGGCAACGCACTATACGCACTGGTTCCAACCTATGACGGGAGTCACGGCGGAAAAGCACGACAGCTTTATATCCCCTGACGGCGAAGGCAAAATCATAATGGATTTTTCGGGAAAAGAGCTTATTAAGGGCGAGCCGGACGCATCCTCTTTTCCGTCGGGCGGAATAAGGGCAACCTTTGAAGCGCGCGGATACACTGCGTGGGACCCGACATCCTACGCATTCATAAAGGATAAAACGCTTTGTATTCCAACGGCTTTTTGCTCCTACGGCGGAGAAGCGCTCGATAAAAAAACGCCGCTTCTGCGTTCGATGGAGGCGATTGAAAAGCAGGCAAAGCGTATACTTAAGCTGTTCGGAAAAGATGTTGAAAGAGTTTTGACGACAGTAGGGCCCGAGCAGGAATATTTTCTTATAGACAAATCGGTTTTTGATAAAAGACCCGACCTTATTTACTGCAAAAGAACGCTTATAGGAGCAAGGCCTCCTAAGGGGCAGGAGCTGGACGACCATTATTTCGGCGTTATAAAGCCAAGGGTTTCGGCTTATATGAAAGAGCTTGACGCAGAGCTTTGGAGCTACGGCGTGCTTGCAAAAACAAAGCATAATGAGGTTGCCCCTGCGCAGCATGAGCTTGCACCGATATTCACGACAACGAATATAGCTGCCGACCACAATCAGCTCACAATGGAGGTTATGCAGTCGGTTGCGCAGAAGCACGATATGGTATGTCTTCTTCACGAAAAGCCGTTCAACGGCGTAAACGGTTCGGGAAAACACAATAACTGGTCGCTGACCACAAGCGACGGAGAAAATCTTTTGGAACCGGGCAAAACGCCTTCTCAGAACGCACAGTTTCTGCTGTTTTTGACGGCGGTAATAAAAGCGGTTAATGATTATCAGGACCTGCTCCGCGTTTCGGTTGCAAGCGCAGGTAACGACCACAGGCTGGGCGCAAACGAAGCGCCGCCGGCGATAATTTCCGTATTTTTGGGGGACGACCTCGAGGCTGTCCTTAACGCCATCGAAACCGGAGAGGACTTTAAAGACAGAGGCAAAATAAAGCTCGGAATAGGTGCGACGGTTCTCCCCGACCTCCCACAGGACACGACCGACCGAAACCGCACGTCGCCTTTTGCATTTACCGGCAACAAGTTTGAATTCAGAAGTCTCGGCTCGGCGTCCTCCATTTCGGACTCCAATGTTGTCATAAACACGGCTGTTGCTGAAATTTTAGAGGAATTTGCCGACAAGCTTGAAGCAAGCACTGACTTTGAAGCAGACCTCAACGAACTCATAAAAAATACCTATACTGAAAACAAGCGCATTGTTTTCAACGGCAACAACTATTCCGAAGAATGGGTTGAGGAGGCCGAAAGACGGGGGCTTTTGAATCTCAAATCGACTATTGACGCACTTCCGTGCTTGGTTTCCGACAAAAACAAAGCGCTTTTCAGAAAGCACGGAGTTTATACAGATGTTGAAGTTGAGGCAAGATATGAAATCAAGCTTGAAACCTACAGCAAAATCATCCGCATTGAGGCGCTCACGATGATAGATATGGTTAAAAAAGGCGTTATCCCGGCGGTTAACCGCTATCAGGGCGATATTGCTGATATCATAAACAAAAAGCGTGCGGCAGTAGCCGATATCGACTGCTCTGTTGAGGAAAAGCTTCTCCACAGGATTTCAACCCTCAATTCGCTTATGTTTAACAAGCTTTCCGAGCTTGAAACCGAAATAATGAACGAGCGGTTTGAAGATACATATTCGGAAGCAAAATACTATCATGACGAAGTTTTTGCGGTGTCGAACGAACTCAGAATTTATGTTGACGCACTTGAGCTTCTTCTCGGTAAGGACTACTGGCCCTATCCTTCGTACGCAGAAATTCTTTATAGCATTAAATAGGAGATGTACACAGTTGAAAGAATTTGACATTAAAACCAAAATATTTTTCGGCGACAACGCACTTGACCGTTTAAAAGCCCTTCCCTATAAAAAGGTGCTTGTCGTAACAGACCCGTTCGTTGCAAAAACGGGCATGATTTCGTTTGTGACATCTCGCCTTTCGGAGGGAGGAATCGATTTTGAACTGTTTACCGATGTTGTTCCCGATCCTCCGCTTGAAAAAATCACTCTCGGCGTAGGGAAAATGTACGAATTTGAACCCGAAGCGATTGTAGCAATCGGCGGCGGTTCGGCGCTGGATTCGGCAAAGGCAATCAAGGAAGTTTACTCGAAATCAAGGAATATCACCGGCATACCGATGATTGCGATTCCGACAACGAGCGGAACCGGCAGCGAAGTTACATCGTTTGCGGTTGTGAGTGATACGGAAAGAGGCGTAAAAATCCCGCTTATATCGGACGATATGACCCCGTCCGAGGCCATTTTGGACGTTGATTTGGTAAAGTCCGTACCGGCAGACATCACCGCAAACACAGGAATGGATGTTCTTACACACGCCATTGAGGCTTATGTGAGCGTCAATAACAACGAATTTTCAGCGGCGCTTGCCGAAAAAGCGGTTCAAATCTGCGGTGCATTCCTCCTTCGTTCGTACCTCAACAACAATGATACCCACGCACGAAAGAAAATGCACGTTGCCTCCTGCCTTGCCGGTCTTGCGTTTAACTCAGCTTCTCTCGGGCTTAACCACGGCATTGCCCATGCGATAGGCGCACAGTTTCATATTCCTCACGGCAAGGCAAACGCAATGCTTCTGCCGCATATTATCGAATTTAACAGCGACATCAATAAGCACTCCAAAAGCAAAAAGGAGTATCTGCCGTCGGTAAGGAAATACATTACGCTGGCAAGAATACTCGGACTTTATAATTTCAATGAAATAACAACCGTCCGTGCGCTCGTCAGCTGGATTCAGTTCATGAATAAAGAGATGGAAATCGAAAGCTCGATTTCACAGTGCGGGATTGATAAAGACGAATACTTTGCCGCAATCGATTCTATGGCGGACAAGGCTCTCGCCGACGCCTGCACACGCACCAACCCGAGAATTCCCACAAAGGAAGATGTAGTCAAAATTCTTAAAGACTTGTACGAATAAAGAGTCGGGGGGGGGGGGGGACCAGGGGGGGGCCCGGGGGGGGTTGAGTGAGAAAAAAAAAACACAAAAAAAGAAAAAAAAAACA
>JAXGBA010000083.1:0-9529 GCA_034186235.1 Clostridia bacterium
CAAACTTCTACGCTGCAATCAGACACGGCGAAGAACTTATCGTTAAGCCCGAGCAGGCATATGTTGTTTCGCTTATACTAGACGCAATATATGAATCCGCAAAGACGGGCAAACCTGTATATTTTGACTAAATTTTAAGGAGATGTATATATTATGAAACTTGGTGTAATGAATCCTGTGCTTAACAATTATCCGTTTGAGAAGGCGCTCGAATATCTTCATTCTCTCGGCGTTCAGTGCGTCGAACTCGGTGCCGGCGGATATCCGGGAGACGCTCATATAAAGCCTTCCGAAATTATCGGTCATCCCGAAAAAGTTAAGGAAATAAAGGATTTGCTTGCAAAGTACGAACTGGACATCGCTGCTATTTCGTGCCACGGCAATCCTCTTCACCCAAATAAGGAAATCGCTGCGAAATTCCACAAGGAATTTGAGGACGCAATCCTTACAGCAGAGCTTTTGGGAGTTCACACAATTATCGGCTTTGCCGGCTGCCCGGGCGACTGCGAAGATTCAAAGAACCCCAACTGGGTTACCTGCGCTTGGCCTAACGAATACGGCGATATTCTGAAATGGCAGTGGGAAGAAAAGGTTATTCCTTACTGGAAGAAGGAAGCGGAGTTTGCGAAGGCTCACGGTATCACAAAAATCGCTTTTGAAATGCACCCTGGTTTTGTTGTTTACAATCCCGAAACATGCATGAAGCTGCGTGAAGCCGTAGGCGATATTATCGGTGCAAATGTTGACCCCAGCCATCTTTTCTGGCAGGGCATCAATCCTGTTCAGGCAATCAAGTATCTCGGCTCGGCAATCCATCATTTTCATGCTAAGGATACTAAGATTGACGATGCAAACACAGCGGTAAATGGTGTTCTCGATACTAAACCTTATGCTGATATTCTTAACAGAAGCTGGGTGTTCAGAACTGTCGGCTACGGTCACGCCAAAGAGGTTTGGAATGATATTATCTCGGCTCTTAAAGCTGTCGACTACGACGGTGCAATCTGCATTGAGCATGAAGACAGCCTTATGTCGCCTGAGGAAGGTCTTGAAAAAGCAATCGCTTTCCTTAAAGATGTTCTTATATTCAGACAGGCAGGAGAAATGTGGTGGGTTTAATCCCATATACTAAAATGCGGCTCGGTTTCCGAGCCGCACTTAGACTGTCGAAAAAGTCGGTCAACCGCAAGCAAAGAAAACATAATGTATTTTTCTGCATGAAATTTAAATGGGGTTTTAACCGATAATAAAAGTTTGAATTAATTAAATCGCATTATAAAATCCTTGAAATCATCGAGATTTCAAGGATTTTTGCTTGCTTTCACCGAACATGGACTCTACCGTATACACGGGCAAGAGAGGGGCAACCCCTTAATGGTTTTTATCGGCTGATTTTCCCTAATACTGCGAAACTCACTTGCCAATACACAAAGTATTAACTGCATTCGCTTGCTTGTCTTGAGAAAAATCAGCTCGATAAAAACTGTACGCACCTTATGGCGAGATAATTTTTAGCCATTTTTGGTGCGGAGGATGAAGTCAGGCTGCCGCCTTACGAGGACGACAAGCCGAAAAGGGCAAAAATTCGCCGGCATAAGGCATTAAGGGTTTGCCCCTCTATTGGCTACGCCAACGAATCCATGTTCGGCAAATTTACCTTCCTTTTTCGAAGCCCACCAGCGTGCCGATAAGTTTATCGACACACTGAGGCAAGGTAATATATAACATTACCTTGCCTGAAAATACAGTTCATTTTCTATACACATAGATTGAAGTTATACCAGTTTTGTGCTATATGCCATTATATGCTATTCCATTAACAATGGTTCAGTATTTGTTTCACATAGCGGTTTTAGTGTTGAAAAGCTACCCCAAATCATAATTTTAGATTCATCATATGAATCGGAGATGTTATTAAATTCAATGTCTACATCTTGAAAAGTAGTATAATATATTTTTACCAATCTTCTGTTTTTATATAAAGCCAATATTACTAAGCTTCCTTTTTCAGTGTTAACCGGGGAAATAACAAAAGTTTTTCCGTCTTTTGACATTTTTGCAGTTATTGATGGGTTGAAAGTATAATTGAATGTTGCACTAGTTAAAGCTGTATTTTTATCGCCAACCGATATTTTTCCCCAATCATCTTCATCACCATTATAATATATGCTTTTTAACAAATCACATTTGTAAAAAGCTCCTATTCCTATATTTGTTATACTTTTAGGTATCTCGATACTTTCCAGTGTAAGACAAGCACCAAAAGCATAGTCGCCGATAGTTTTTACACCTTCAGGTATAACTATGTTTTTCATACTAGTACAAGATCCAAATGCATAATCGCCTATGCTTTGTACTCCTTTAGGAATGGATATATTTATCAAGCCACTACAGTCATAAAAAACAAAGTCCGGTATTTGGGTTATGCCGTCTGCTATATTAATTTCAGTAATCGATACACAATCTGTAAAGATACCACTATCAACACACATATTTGACGCATTATAATTTACGGTCGTAATACTTTCGCAACCCGAAAATATACCTGATGACATTTGAGTTACCAATTTTCCTATATTTACGGTATCAAGCGATGTACATCCTGAAAAAACAGCACTAGATACTTGACCATCTCCTTCATAACTACAATCTATAGCATTATAATGTACAGTTTTTAAGTTAGTGCAATTTTCGAAGGCATACCATCCTATATTTTCTAAAGTTTCGGGAATAGTTACAGTGGTTAACCCTTTACAACCACTGAAACAACTATCACCTATACTTCTCAAGCTACTAGGAAAATTGATTTTTGTCAATCCAGTGAATCCAGAAAAGGCATAATCATTTATATTTGTTATCCCGTCCGCCAATGTTAATGAAGCAGCACTAGTACAACCAGAAAAAGCATAAAGGCCAATAGCTGTTATACTTTTAGGAATTTTTATGTTTGTTAAATTACTACAGCCATAAAAAGCATATTTACCAATAGTTACTACGCCTTCAGGAATATTTATACTTGTTAAACCACATCCTGAAAAGGCCTGCTCACCAATGGTGGTAACACTATTTGGTATTGTAATGTTCGTCAAACTACTACAATTCTTAAAAATTTGCATTGGAATATTTTTTACGCCATTAGGAATAGTTACACTTTTCAAATTAGTACAATCAGAAAAAGTATATCCACCAATATTTGTTACTCCTTCGGGGATATTTATACTTTCCAATCCACTGCAACCGTTAAAAGTATAGTTACCTATGTTGGTTATTCCTTTTGATATTGTAACATTTTTTAATGCAGTACATCCGCTAAGGATGGAGTTGCCAACACTAGACAATTTGCTTGGTAATTCAATGCTTGTTATACGGCTACAATTTGCGAATGCAGAAGCGCCTATATGTGTAACGCTTTGAGGGATTATTATTTCTTCTAATGCTTCACAACTAAAAAATGAATTTGCTCCTATACTTGTTATTCCTTCCGGGATAGTAATACTCATTAAGTTATCGCAATCGTAAAAAGCATAATCCCCTATACTTGTAACACCACTATTTATAACTATCTTTCGCACTTTGCTTGCATATGGCCAATTATCCCAAGGTACATTTGAAGACCTTGTCCAATCGTTCATCATGCCCGAACCGCTAATAGTTAGAGTTCCATAATTATCAAGTTCCCATGTTAAATTATCTCCACAAGTACCATTGCTTTCAGCGCTTGCATTAATGGAAATTCTGAAAATAATACAAATAGCTATCAAACTCAACAAAAATAATTTATTTATCTTTTTCATCATTTTGCTCCTTTCTATCTAAATCATATAATTCTTCTTGTGAAATTGCCTTTAAAGAACATGAAATAGGAGCAATATCAATTTTATGTAAGATTATATTCATCGGTTCTCTTTGTCGATATAATTGCTTTACGATCAAAATAGAAACTTTTTGAGTACCCCACTCAAAAGTGCTATTTGTTATTAGCCCGATAACGCCTAAACCTATTACACCTTTATACATATTGCCATTACCTAATGATTTTACGGTAGTATTAAAAGCAGGCGCACCATGCAACCCAGACATTTTCATACCGAATTTTGTTACAATTGTAGGAACGGCAACGGCTGCCGCTTTTGCTAATATTTTTTCAGTCACATTCAATTCCTTCTTTCCATAAATTAAAAAAGTGCATAACCCTAATTTGCAGGGCTATGCACCGAAAAACATACAACCCTGACTTTAAGGTTGCTATACACTTACAATATCTTCACCACAAAGTTCAGATAGTCAGAGGCGTACGCTTTTACCATATTGCGTACACTTTGTGGAAAGATAAAATTATCCTATTTTAAATTGTAAGTATATAGCGTATTGAGTATATCATAATTTTTTTATAATGTCAATAGTTTTTAGAAGATTCGTCATTTTGCCAATGTAAAATTGCAATAGAAGTGGTAAGCGACTCAGCCGAAATTGATAAAAAACTCGAAAAGCTGTCAAAAGAGCTTGAAACCATAGCAGTTTCCGTTTCGGAATATGTCAACAAAAATGCAAGTGGAGTTTTATCGCAAGATGAATACGTAAATGAATATACCAAACTCACCAAGAAATATGAGAAAAAGGCAAAACAGCGAGAAAAGCTGATTTCCGAAAAAGCGGATAAATTCAGACGAGCCAATTAAATCGAGCTATATGTTCAAAAAATGATTGAAACCAAAACTTGGTAACCGACTGGGATGATACTCTTTGTGTAATTTTCCTTGATAGAGCAACAGTAAACGCAGACGGAACAATAGAGTTTTGCTTTAAAGACAGCTCGAAAATACCCGTATAAAACCGATAAAGCAACAGCGGACAGCCTCGCCTAAAATTGGGCGAGCTGATTTTTTTGCCTTAATTAATATTGGACGAAAGGCTCCGAATAAGTGTTCACAAAGCGGTAAATTCACTGAATTGTTCACTTTCCCTGTTTCTGTGTCAAGGGTATACAAAAAGATACAAAAGTGTTGGTATTTAGCAGTTCACTGATTGAAAATGAGAATTACCTTGACACACAAAGCCGACAAACCGCACTGTTAAGGTGTTTTAGGCACAAAAAAGAACAACAGTCTTTGTATCAAAACTATTGTCCTTATTTGCTTTCACCGAACATGGACTCTACCGTATACACATACGTCGACGAATCCATGTTCGGCAAATTTACCTTCCTTTTTCGAAGCCTGCCAGCGTGTCGATAGGTTTATCGACACGCTGGCGGCTCGGTTTCCGAGCCGCATTTTTAAGTTTTAAAGATCTTCGATTTCCTTCATCCACAAAGCCGAAGAAGCGTCACTCGGCATTCTGAAATCGCCCCTCGGCGAAAGCGTAACGCTGCCGACTTTCGGTCCGTCCGGAAGGCACGAACGCTTGAACTGCTGGCTGAAAAACCTTCTGTAAAATATTTTAATCCATTTTTTGATTGTTTCGTCCGTGAAATCTCCATTAAAAGCGTATTTTGCAAGCCTGTACACCTTTTTTGGAGGGAATGTCCATCTGATTCCGTAGTATAAAAAGAAATCGTGCAGAATGTAAGGCCCGACAATATCCTCGGTTTTCTGGGCAATACTGCCGTTTTCTTCCGCCGGGAGAAGCTCCGGGCTAACGGGGGTTGCAAGTATATCAAGCAAAACCGATTTCAGTTTTTCATTTTCGGAATTATCCGCATAATAGCGCACAAGATATTTTACAAGCGTTTTCGGAATAGAACTGTTTACACCGTACATCGACATATGGTCGCCGTTGTAGGTTGCCCAGCCGAGGGCAAGCTCCGAAAGGTCGCCCGTTCCGATAACGATTCCGCCGGTTTTGTTCGCCATGTCCATAAGCACTTTCGTCCGCTCACGTGCCTGTGCGTTTTCATAAGTAACGCTGTGGTCGGACAGGTCATGCCCGATTGCTTTAAGGTGCACCTCAACGCTTTCTTTTATGTCAATGCATTCTATTGTCACCCCAAGCTCCTCGCAAAGCTTTACGGCGTTTGATTTTGTTCGTTCGGTTGTTCCGAAACACGGCATGGTTATTGCGAATATATCCGACCGCAGCCTTCCGAGCATATCCGCCGCACGCACCGCAACCAGCAGCGCAAGCGTTGAATCAAGACCGCCGGAAATGCCTATAACCGCCGTTTTTGCATGGCTGTGTTCTATTCTTTTTTTCAGCCCGCAAGCCTGCATTGTGATAATGTCGCGGCAGCGTTCGTTTCTGAGATTCTCGTTAGACGGGATAAACGGTGTTTTCTCGATTTCCCTTGTAAGAGCGGTTTCGGTTAATTCCGAACTGAAACGAACGTTTGTATATCCGTTTGGCGGAAGCTCCGCAAAATCGTTGATTCTTCTTCGTTCTGCGTCAAGCTTCAGAACATCAGTTTCGGTCACGGAAATTCCGTTTTCAAATGGTGTTGCCTCAGAAAGGACAGTTCCGTTTTCGGCTATAATGTTGTGCCCCGCAAAAACCATATCGGTTGATGACTCACCGTCGCCTGCATCCGAATAAATGTATGTGCAGAGAAGTTTTGCCGACTGCATCGAAACAAGGCTTCTTCGGTAATCCCGTTTGGATACGGTTTCATCGCTTGCAGAAAGATTGCATATTATTTTTGCCCCGGCAACCGCATGCCTTGCCGAAGGGGAGGAAGCAACCCACAAATCCTCGCATATCTCGGCTGCAAATGTGAATTCTGGCATTTCGGTGCAGCTGAAAATTATGTCTGTTCCGAATGGACACTCAAAGCCTCGGAAGTTAACGGTTTCCGTTTCGTTCGGTGCCGGTGAAAAATGACGCTTTTCGTAAAACTCACTGTAATTCGGAATGTTCTTTTTAGGAACAAGCCCAAGAAGCTTTCCTCCGGTTATTACGGCTGCGCAGTTGTAAAGCTTCGAATTATACGCAAACGGCAGACCGATTACGGATACAATATCTGCATCTGCAGTTTCGTTTATAATATCGATAAGAGAGTTTTCGGCAGCCTGAAGCAGTGTTCTCTGCAAAAACAGGTCGCCGCAGGTGTAGCCGGTTATGCAAAGCTCCGGAAACACTATAAGCTTTACGGCCGCATTTCCCGCTTTTTTAATCTGTGATATTATTTCATGAGCGTTTTTATCGCAATCTGCCACGGTTATTTTCGGCGTTGCCGCCGCGATTTTAACAAATCCGTCCTTCATAAGTTTTAGCTCCCTAAAATTTTGTTTACAGCTTATTTTACCACATTTTCCTGATAAAATCAATATTATTAATGCCGAAAGTGAAGGAAAGAACAAATAAATTGTCGAAATAATATTTAAAAAGGAGGAGTTTTTATGAATTTTTTGGGCGCAAAATGGATTTATAACAATGAATATACAAGCGTAGACAACAGATGCGTTTATTTTTATAAGGATTTTGAAACTTCATCGGAGGTTAAATCTGCATATATTTATGCCGCTTCGACCGACGCTTTCAGGCTTTATCTTAATTCCGGACGCATAAACGGCAATTATTTTGAAAATCACGGGATTACATATATAAAACAAATTCCGCTTTATAAATATGATATTAAAGACCTTCTTTCGGATAAAAATTCGGTTTGTGCGGTTTTGGGTTCGGTTAAAAGGAAGCTTCATTGTTCGGATTTTCTTTTTTATGCTGTTATTGTTATAGAATATGCTGACGGCAGCACCGAGAAAATCCTCACCGATGAATCGTGGGAAACCTCCTTCGGGCAGCTTTTTTCCGTTTCGTTTCAGGACGGAGAAAAATATGATTTCACCGCCGGCGCCTTTAAGCGCCGCAGTGTTCATGTGAGTACTGATAAAAAGGGGTATACATATCTTCTTTCAAAGGCTTATGCACCCGGCCTTTTTGCGGAAAGTTCTTTGAAACCCAAAGCTGTTGACGGCAGTAAAGCGAAGATTTTTGATGCCGGGTTTGTTGCCCTCGGTGTCATTTCGGTAAAACTTAAGGGCAAAAAGGGCGAAAAGGTGAAAATAAGATATTCCGAAACAACGGATTTTTCGGACAGGTGCTGCGACGAGCTAACCTTAAGCGGCGGCGAGGATGTGTTTTCAAATGAATTTATATATAAGAATTTCAAGTATGCGGAAGTTTCGGGCAACGCTGAAATTCTAAGCTTTGAGATTTGCAGACTTTCATATAATATAGATCGTAACGGTGATTTTCATTGCAGCAATTCCAAAATAAACGAAGCGTATTTTGAGAATATACAGCATCGCAGCGACAAGCTAAGCGATTATAAAATGATGATTTCGGACGATGCGGCAAATCCGGTTTTTGATATGTTTTCGTTCGACTGTCGTGAATATATCGAGGCGGCTCTCTCATCGTGCCGTGCTTCCCAGGCGGAAAATGGCTGTGTTCCAATTGCTTTAAGGAGAGGGCTTCAATACAGGTACGGCATTTTTGAAAATGCTACGCTTTTGCCGATTGAACTTGTTTACAGGCATTATATAATGTTCGGCGATATAGGCATTATTCGCAATAATATTGATATGTGCAGGAAAATAATCGGTTTTGTTGATGAGTTTTCCGAAAGCGATAATCTTGAGTTTATACTTAAAACCATTTATTCTGCGGAACTCATGAGCCGCCTGTGTTCTTTTATGGGAAGTCCCGATGAAGCTTATTATAAAAAACTTTATCAGTCGCTCTATACCGCTGCGGTGGACGGGCTTAATTTGCAGGAACTTTCTGCGGATGTTCTTGCGCTGCTCTATAAATATCGTTTCAAAACACCTGCAGAGCTTAAAGATGCGGTTTTAACGCATTCTTATAAAGAGGTGTCACCTGAAAACATGAGCAGCTGGCTCGGACTTTTATACGAGTGCGGAAAATTTGAAGAGCCTTATAAAATTATAACCTCGGATGATTTTGATAAAACTCTTTGCCGTGATTGGCTGTTTACGGGGTGTCTTGGTATCAGACCCGAAGAAACAGCAGACGGTGCCGGCTTCAAAAAAGTTATAATTCAGCCGGCGATTGACCTATCATACAGTATAAAAAAGGCGAGCGGAGGATATATTACGCCTTACGGAAAGATTTCGGTATTCTGGGAGAAAACCGACGATATGTATACATGCTGCCTGACTGTTCCTTATGAGATTGATGCAACTTGCCGTTTTAACGGGTTCAAAGTTGTTAATCAGAAGAGCAGCCGTGAAACTTATGTTTTTATTTTGAGAAGGAATTAGGTGATTTGATTGGAATATAAAAGACTGAAAAACACGGATTTGACCGTCAGCACAATTGCGCTCGGAACAGATGTTTACGGTACGGATCTTGACGAAAAAACATCGTTTGAAATGCTTAATTTTTATGTTCAGAACGGCGGAAACATTATCGATACCGCAAATGTTTATGCCGACTGGGCGCCGGGGGAGCGGGGCAGAAGCGAAAAGCTTATCGGAAGGTGGCTCAAAAACATCTATCCCTACGTCTCAAGGAGAAACAACACGGCTATAGACAAACATCGAAATATATTTACATCATTCCGAAACATATC
>JAXGBA010000084.1:0-2675 GCA_034186235.1 Clostridia bacterium
AATATATTGAGAAGGACGCAGCGCTTGAGAGGCGTTTCCAGCCTATAACAATCGGCGAGCCGACCCCTGAGGAGGCAGAGCAGATTCTTATGGGGCTCCGCGATAAATACGAGGCGCACCACAAGGTTGCGATTACTGACGAGGCGATAAAAGCGGCGGTCAAGATGTCGCACAGATATATCGCCGACAGGTTCCTCCCCGATAAGGCAATAGACCTTGTCGATGAGGCGGCAAGCAAGGTAAGGCTCAGAACTTTGACCGTTCCGCCGGAAATTCACGAAAGTGAGCTTAAACTGGAAGAGGCAGTTAAAGAAAAACAGGCGGCAATTCAGGTTCAGGACTTTGAAAAAGCGGCTAAATTCCGTGACGAGGAAGCAGAGCTTCGCAAAAAGACCGAAGAAATGCGGAAGAAATGGGAGTCCGAAAACCACAGCTCGGACAAAAAGATTACTGCTGAGGATATTGCTCAGGTTGTTGCGGAATGGACGGGTATTCCGGTTAAGAGCATTGCCGAGGATGAGTCCGAAAGGCTTTTGCATCTGGAAGAAAATCTTCATAAGCGTGTAATCGGTCAGGACAGCGCCGTAACTGCCGTTGCAAAGGCTATAAGGCGTGGCAGAGTCGGGCTTTCCGACCCGAAAAGACCTATCGGTTCGTTTATTTTCCTCGGACCTACGGGCGTAGGTAAAACGGAGCTTTCAAAGGCGCTTGCCAATGTGCTATTCGGCGATGATGACGCTGTAATCAGGGTTGATATGTCGGAATACATGGAAAAACATTCGGTTTCTAAACTCATCGGTTCGCCTCCGGGATATGTAGGCTTTGATGAGGGTGGTCAGCTTACCGATAAAGTAAGAAGAAAACCGTATTCGGTTGTGCTCTTTGATGAAATCGAAAAGGCTCATCCCGATGTTTTCAACATTATGCTTCAGATTCTTGATGACGGTATGCTCACCGACTCAAAGGGCAGAAGGGTAAGCTTCAAAAACACCATTATTATCATGACCTCAAACATCGGTGCAAGAATGATTACCGATAAAAAGCCAATGGGCTTCAATTCGGAATCCGCCGCCGAAAAATACAAGGATATCAAGGATAAGGTTATGGATCAGCTCAAAGAGGCATTCAGGCCGGAATTTCTCAACAGAATTGACGATATAATCGTATTTAAGCCCCTCGAAAAAGATGATATCAAAAAGATTACGGTCAATATGCTTAAGGAAGTCACAAACAGGCTTTCCGAGCGTGAAATCAACGTTGAGTACACCGATGCCTGCATCGACAGGCTTGCCGATGTCGGTTTTGACCCCACCTACGGCGCAAGACCGCTCAGGCGTGCAATTACTTCAAACATCGAAGATATGATTGCCGAAAATATTCTTGAGGGCAAGGTTAAAAACAACAGCACCGTTAAGGTTGATGTTGCGGACGATAAATTCGTGATTGCATAAACGGCGGTTGACAAATCTTATCAAATGTAGTAAAATAAGATATACTAATAATTTGCCGCATTGCGGCGGAAACGGAGTTAAATATGGGTTGTTCACATGATTGCAGTTCGTGCTCATCGAACTGCGGCAGCGAGGAAAGCTTGATCAAAAAGCCTCATGATATGTCGGATATCAAAAAGGTTATTGCGGTTGTAAGCGGCAAGGGCGGCGTAGGCAAATCTATGGTTACATCGCTCATGTCGGTTGCGATGAACAGGAGAGGGCACAAAACGGCAGTGCTGGATGCAGATATAACCGGTCCTTCAATCCCGAAGGAGTTCGGCCTTACGGAAAAGGTTAAGGGCAGCGAGGAAGGGCTCTTCCCGGTTTACACCAAAACCGGTATCGGAGTTATGTCATTAAACCTTCTGCTCCCGAACGAAACCGACCCGGTTGTTTGGAGAGGGCCTGTCATTGCGGGCACGGTTCAGCAGTTCTGGACGGATGTCATCTGGGACGATGTCGACTATATGTTTATCGATATGCCCCCCGGAACCGGCGATGTTCCGCTGACGGTGTTTCAGTCAATTCCGGTTGACGGCATAATTGTGGTTACATCTCCGCAGGAACTTGTTTCGATGATTGTGGAAAAGGCCGTGAAAATGGCGGAAATGATGAATATTCCGGTGCTCGGTATTGTTGAAAATCTTTCCTATTTCAAGTGCCCGGACTGCGGCAGGGAACACAGTATATTCGGTGAAAGCCATATTGACGAAATTGCCGGAAACTACAACATCAAAAATGTTGCAAAAATCCCGATTGACCCAAAGCTTTCCGCTGCAAGCGACCGCGGTATGGTTGAACTTTACGAGGGCGATTGGCTCGACGGCCTTTGCGATTCTCTTGAAAAATAGAGAAATTTTGCAAAAAAAGCTTGCAATTTGAATGAAAGTATGGTATAATTGTTTTTGTTGATAATTTGCGTGCAAAATCACGCATAAAATGAAAGAGGTGACTTTGATGAAAGAAGGTATACATCCTGAGTATACTCCCAGCAAAATCATCTGTGCATGCGGCGAGGTTATTGAGACTCGTTCAACAAAAGGAGATATCCGTGTTGAAATTTGCTCCAAGTGCCATCCGTTCTTCACAGGCAAGCAGAAGCTGGTAGATACAGGCGGTCGTGTTGACAAGTTTAGAAGAAAATACGGTATGGACAAATAATTCCGTATAATATGCACTGCT
>JAXGBA010000085.1:0-11987 GCA_034186235.1 Clostridia bacterium
ATTGTTGAAAAAAAGACTAATCTTCCGGTTAAGATAACAGCCTCGATTGAGGAACTGTTCGGGCATGCCTGCAATCAGAATTTCGTTCCGGTGACGGACGATTCCGGTATCTTTGTCGGCATTGTCACAAGGCGGCAGATTATAAAATATCTTTGCGAAAACAAATGAAAATCAGCCTGAAGGTAAAATCTTCAGGCTGATTTTTTGCTACATTCTCGTGATTTTTTCGGTAAGAACCTTGCATATGTTTGCAGATGATGATACCTGCATTAAAATATCGCCGAGCTTATCGGGGTTATCTCCTTCATTTTCTATTACCGGCATTGCTAACGACTTAACGCTTTCCATCATATATGAAAATGTCTTTTTCTGATTTTTCACAAAAGAGTTGTAAATTTCTTTAACTTCCGATTCTTCAATTCCTACCGGTATTATTTTTTGTATTGTTGCCATATCGAGGGTCTGCTTGAGCGAAAAAACAATAATCAGGTATGCCATATGGAGCCTGGAATACCTCTTTTTGACCGGCGGAGGAACGGTTCCAAGCTTGACATAATTATTAATCATGGAGGCGGTGATTATGTTTCCGGCGCCGAGCGCCTCACGGTAAATTTCAAGATACCGCTCTAAAATGGAAATCACCTGGTCCATGTAAAGTTCAATATACGGCAGTTCGTCCCATTCGGGAAGTGTATATGACGCCAGACTTTCGTCGAGCGAAGTTATTGCCGACTTGAGTTTATCCTTATCAATTCTCATTTAATTCACCCTATTTAATAATACAACAAAATCAGCCGTATGTCAACACCGTGTTTTGTTGACTTTTCGGGAATTTTGTTGTATAATATCTAATATGCTTCGGAGGTGAGTTTTATTGAATTCCAAAAAAACATTTTCAAGACTCGGCATAGCTATGTTTGCGTTTCTGGCGCTGTCGAATATATTCTCGGTGATTTTTGCGCTTATATTTGAAATGGCAATTCCCGGGACGCTGAAAAACAGCGATACTCAGACGCTTGTTACATTTGTTTCGGTTGATTTAATAGGCTTTGCGGTATTCTGGCTTATTGTCAGGAATATGCCGAAATTTGCGCTTAAGCGCAAAAAGGTCAGCATTGTAAAGCTTTTCATATATTTTGCGGTGTGCATTGCGGTGTCGGTGTTCGGGTCTGTTATAGGAACGGTTCTTTCGGCGGCATTATCCGGAGGCGATGCGCAGAATTATGTTTCTGACCTCATGGAAAATCCCGGTCCGTTTACGATTTTTGATGTTGTAATTTTCGGGCCGATTGCAGAAGAAATTATTTGCCGCAAGCTTGTGATTGACCGTACAGTACAGTTTGGAGAAAAGAATGCAATAATATTTTCCGCTGTGCTTTTCGGGCTTATGCACGGTAATTTCTATCAGGCATTTTATGCGTTTGCGATTGGACTTGTTTTTGCCTATGTTTACACAAGAAGCGGTAAAATACGCTATACGGTTGCGCTTCATATGGTTTTCAACTTTGTCTGCGGCGTTTTGCCCGGGCTTTTGCCGTCGGAAACTTTTTTTGCAGCACTCAACTGGACATTTGTTGTTCTCGGCATTGCCTTTATTGCGGCATTCCGCAAAAATATTTATTTCAGAAGAACATTGTTTGAGCTTCGCTGCGGCGAGGTTTTCAAAACGGTTTATCTTAATGCGGGAATGTTTTTGTTTTTTGTCGCTGTAGTTTTTGAGTTTGTTTATGCGCTGATGTAGGAGGGTTATATGAGCATCTATATATTTGATTTTGACGGTACGCTTGTTGATTCCATGCGCCAATGGGGCGAGAAAATGACGAATGTGCTCGACACGCACGGGATTTCTTATCCTTCCGATATTATAAAAATCATTACGCCGCTCGGCGACCGTGGCACGGCAGAGTATTTTATAAAAAATCTTGGGCTTGATATGACCGTGAATGAAATTCTTGAGCTTATGGACAGCTGCGCATTAAAGGTGTATGCCGATGAAATTCCTGCGAAGGAGGGCGTTTCCGAAACACTTTCAACGCTTAAAGCGCGGGGGCACAGCCTCAATGTGCTTACCGCAAGCCCTCACAGAATGCTCGATGTGTGCCTTAAACGCATCGGAATATTCAGCCTTTTTGATAATGTGTGGTCGTGTGACGATTTTAACACAACCAAGTCCGACCCCAATATATATAAAGAAGCGGCGAAGCTTTTAGGCACTGTGCCGCCCGACTGCATTTTTGCGGATGACAACATCAACGCCTGCCGCACGGCAAAGCTTGCCGGCATGAAGGTTATAGGCGTTTTCGATGAATCTTCTGCGGATTGCGTTCCGGAAATGAAGCAGCTTTGCGACAGATATATTTATAAATTCAAAGAATTGTTATAAAATTATCTGATTTCTAAGAAAATATCCGATTTTCATATTGCAATAATGAAATCGGACTGATATAATAATGGTAGAACAGTTTTGAAAGGATGGATAGAAATGAAACAGCTTAAAGCGGTATTGATAGGTGCCGGTAACCGCGGCACAACTTATACTGATTTAATGCACAATATGCCCGAAAAATATAAGGTAGTGGCGGTTGCCGAGCCGATTGAAAGCAGAAGAAATTATATCAGGGATAAACACGGTATTTCGGAGGATATGTGTTTTGATGACTGGAAGCCCCTTTTTGCAAAAGGCAAAATTGCTGATTTTGCGATTGTTTCCACAATGGACAGGCAGCATTTCGAACCGGCAATGGCGGCAATTGCTCTCGGATACGATTTGCTTTTGGAAAAACCGATTTCTCCCGAGCCGGCAGAATGCCGCAAAATTGCGCTTGCAGCAAAGAAAATGGGCGTAAAAATTGTGGTGTGCCATGTGCTTAGGTATTCGGATATGTTTACAAAACTTAAGGAACTTATCAATGACGGTGCGGTAGGCGATATTGTTTCGGTAAACCATGAGGAGTGTGTCGGCAATGTGCATCAGACACACAGCTTTGTGCGCGGAAACTGGGGCAATTCTAAAAAAAGTTCTTTCATGCTCCTTCAGAAATCCTGTCACGATATTGATATTCTGCAATGGCTCATCGGCAAAAAGTGCAGGAAGGTGCAGTCATTCGGTTCGCTCTCGTATTTCAGAAAAGAAAATGCTCCCGAAGGCTCTCCGGAATACTGTTATCAGGGTTGTCCGGTTGGTGAGAAATGCCCTTATAATGCGGTTAAGCTTTATTTTGACGATAAGAAAAATTCGTGGTTCAGAACAACCTGTACGAGGCTTGCCGACCCGACAGATGACGATGTTATGAACTCACTCATGACCACGCAGTACGGAAAATGCGTGTTCAAATGCGATAATGATGTTGTTGACCACCAGACGGTAAATCTGTTGTATGATGACGATATTACCGTTACATTCACGATGAACGCTTTCAACCGCGGCGGAAGGAACATACACATAATGGGAACCAAGGGCGAGATTCATGCGGCGATTGACGACGAAAGCCCGATTGAGGTTTACAATTTTGAAACAAAAGAAAAGTCTTCGGTTTCGCTCCACGGCGGAAACGATATAACAGGCGGTCACGGCGGCGGCGATACGGGAATTATCAATACGCTTTACGACTATCTTACCGATAATTACACTGGCAATGCAATTTCCGGAGCAGATATTTCTTGCGAGAATCATCTGACTGTGTTTGCTGCTGAAAGTTCCAGGCTTTCCGGCGGAAAAACGGTTGATATTGATGAATATATACAGAGCCTTGACAATGAATGAGGATTATTATATAAAGCATTTTGTTTCGGCAATGAGGGTTGTTAACAAAAAAGGTCACTTCATTGAGATGAAATGCCGCAGAAATTCTTGTATAATATTTATGCAAAGCGGCCGGATAGAATTTTTGTTTGACGGGAAAAGCGTTGTTGCCGATTGCGATAACCCGATTTATATTCCGTCGGGTGCAAGCTACAAAAACGAATCGCTCAGCGATTCTGCGGCTTTGATGATAAATTTTGACGACAGCCGTATGTTTGCTGAAATTTCACCATTGCCTAAAATTGGGCGTGTTCTTTTTGAGGAATTGTTCTCAAGAATTGAGTCGCTTTCGGTTTTGTCCGGAATTTCTGCCAAATCCGAAATTATGTCGGTTTTATATGAGCTGTTTTCGGTTGTTTTTAAAAGGGACGGTTCTTCGGCTGCGATATTTAATTCGGCGGCGGAATATATGGGCAGCTGTATCGGAAGAACCGATACAACGGTTGCTTCGGTTGCGGCACATCTTAATGTAAGCTGCACATATCTCAACCGTATTTTCCTTAAAAACTGCGGAATGACGCCGTTTAAGTATCTCACAAAGCTGCGTATGGAAAAAGCGGCGGCGCACCTTTCGGTCGGGTTTTCGGTCGGGGAAACGGCGGAGCTTTGCGGTTACGGCGATATTTACCAGTTCAGCCGTGCGTTTAAAAAATACTATTCTTGTTCACCCAACAAGATGAAATAGGTTGTGTTTTGGCTAAAAAATAGATTGTTTTTGCTATTTACACTCTCTTGATTTTTTTATATAATTTGTGTATAAAAATCAGGGGAGTGTTTTTTATGAATTTCAAAGGAAAAACGGCAATAGTAACGGGAGTTTCACACGGAATAGGCAAAGCTGCTGCGCTGAAGCTTGCGGAGCTGGGAGCAAATCTGGTGCTTGCGGATATTAACGAAAAAGGTCTTGCGGAAACCGCCGCAGCCGCACAAAAAATCGGCGCAGAGGTTATTGCACTTACGCTTGACGTGTCTGACGAGCAGGCGGTCTGCGAGGCTGTCGAAAAGGCAGAACAAGCTTTCGGAACAATCGATATACTTATAAACAATGCCGGAATTTACAACACGTGGGGTGCGTTTGAGGACTCCGATCCGGAAAGCTGGAAGCAGAAAATAAATGTAAATATTTTGGGTACGATGTATTTCTCAAAAGCAGTGATACCCTGTATGAAGAAAAACGGCGGCGGCAAAATAGTCAACATCGGTTCCGTCGCAGGGGTTTACGGGGTTACGAATATGGCGGACTATTCTATGACCAAAGGGGCGGTAATCGCATTCACGAAGGTTCTTGCAAAGGAGCTGGGGCAGTATAAAATCAATGTCAATGCGGTATCCCCCGGCAGTATTGATGTAACCGACAACCATACAAATCCAATGACGGAACACTCATTTTTGGGGCGTGCCGGAACGCCAGAGGAGTGTGCAAATGTTATTGTATTTCTTGCGAGCGATGAAGCGGACTACGTAAACGGTCAGAACTGGCTTGTTGACGGCTGCCGAAAGTATATGTAGCGGGAGGTGTTTTTATGTTTCTGATAAGCGGAAGACCGACCGTAACCGCCATGCTGAAATCGGACACCCCGGACGGTCTTATTGCGGAGATTAATGAAATCAAGAAGATTGGCGCCGACACTTTCGGGTTTCAGATTGATTATTTAAAGCCGGAATACAGAAACAAAGATTTTTACAAGCGGCTTTTTTCCGAAATGGGAGCGCCCTGCTATGTAACAAATTACAGACACGGAAGCAAAGGTGCAAGCGATGAAAAGCTGGCAGAAGGACTTTTGGAAGCGGGAGCCTGCGGCGGAAGTTTGCTGGATATTCCGGGTGGTATGTTCGATGTGGAAAGCGGTGAATTTTCAGAAAATCCCGATGCCGTGAAAAAACAAAAGGAGCTTATCGGGAAGGCGCATTCTCTCGGCTGCGGAGCGCTTATGTCGTCACATATTTTCGATAAATTTGTACCCGAAAACGAAATTGTAAAAATAGCAAAATGTCATGAAGAAAGAGGCGCTGACATTGCGAAAATCGTTGCAAGGGCCGACAGCGAAGATGAGCTTGACAGGTGCCTTGCGCTGACTTTAAGATTAAAGAAAGAGATAGGCATACCGTTTTTGTTTTTAATCAACGGAAATGCCTGCCGTATTCACAGACTTGTAAATCCGCTTTTGGGGAGCTGCATGTATCTTGCTCAGCTAAAAAAAACGGCTGAAAACCAGCCGCTCCTTACAGAAGTTAATAGTATTATGAATATGTGCCATTGTTAAAAAGTAAAGCTTCCCGAAACAGCGGGAAGCTTAGCGTGTCGATAAACCTATCGACACGCTGACAGGCTTCGAAAAAGGAAGGTAAATTTGCCGAACATGGATTCGTCGGCGTATGTGTATACGGTAGAGTCCATGTTCGGTGAAAGCAAGCAGAAAGTCTTGAAATCTCGATGATTTCAAGACTTTTCTTATGCAAATTCATTGCTTTTAACAAGAATTATAAAGCAAAAATACACTTGAATTTTATACTAAAAATAAATTAATGATTTTTTGCTTGCGGTTGACCGACTTTTTCGACAGTCTGAGCTTCCCGAAACATCGGGAAGCTTTATTATTACAGAAGATGGCTTATAAGCTCATCGTTTGATTTTGGTGAAAGGTAAGCCGGCGGAACATCAAAAACCGTTTTGCAGCCGCTTAAGCCTTCCTTGTTCATCCTCACCGCCGCTCTTGCGTATGCCACGAGAACGGAAGAAGTGAATTCCGGGTTTGAATCAAGCTTAAGGCTGTATTCTATAACATGGTTGTTTTCGCCTTCAAGCCCTGTTTTGCCGCAGCGGATTACGAAACCGCCGTGGGGGAGAGCCGAATGGTTTTTCTTAAGTTCCTCCTCGGAAACAAAGTGAACGGTTGTGTTGTAATCCGAAAAATAGTTCGGCATTTCCTTGATTTCCTTTTCAATTCTTGCTTTGTCGGCATCTGCGGAAACCGCAACAAAGCATTCGCGCTCGTGTTTTTGGCGAGTGGTAAGCTCGGGGTTTTTGCCGCTTCTGACCGCCTCAAGCGCCGCTTCGACCGGAATGGTGTACTGCCTTGCGTCAATAACTCCGTCAATTCGTCTTATTGCGTCCGAATGTCCCTGGCTGACGCCCTTTCCCCAAAAGGTGTAGTCTTTGCCGTCGGGGAGGATGCATTCGGCATAAAGGCGATTAAGCGAAAACAGACCCGGGTCCCAGCCGACTGAAATCATTGCTATTTTACCCGCAGATTTTGCCGCATTATCGACATTTTTAAAATGCTCGGGAATTTTAGCGTGTGTATCAAAGCTGTCAATTACATTGAAATACTTTGCAAGTTCGGGCGTCTGCTTCGGCAAATCCGTGGCGCTTCCTCCGCAGATTATGAGAACATCGATGTTATCTTTATGATTTGCGATCTCATCCATCGGGAAAACCTTTGCGCCGGTCTTTGTAACAACCGCCGAAGGGTCTCTTCTTGAAAAAATACCGTAAAGCTCCGTGTCGGGATTTTGCCTTATCGCGGCTTCAACACCGCGCCCGAGGTTACCGTAGCCTGCAATTGCAAGTCTTATAGCCATTTTATTCAGCTCCTCAATCAGAATTTAATTTTTTCGTTAATATATGCCTTTACATCTTCGATTTTAATTCTTTCCTGCTCCATCGAATCTCTTTCACGAACCGTTACGCAGCCGTCCTCTTCTGAGTCAAAATCATAAGTGATGCAGAAGGGAGTTCCGATTTCGTCCTGTCTTCTGTATCTTTTGCCTATGCTGCCGGCTTCATCAAACTCGCACCTGAAGTCCTTGGCAAGGTCAAAATAAAGTTCCTGCGCTTTTTCGGAAAGTTTTTTTGAAAGCGGCAGAATTGCAGCCTTTATCGGTGCTATTGCCGGGTGGAAATGCATAACAACTCTTGTGTCGTTCTTCTCAGCGTCCACAATCTCCTCGTCATAAGCTTCAACCAAGAACGCAAGCGTAACACGGTCAGCGCCCAATGAGGGTTCAATGCAGTAGGGAATGTATCTTTCGTTTGTAACGGGGTCGATATATTCCATCTTTTCGCCCGAGTGTTCACTGTGAGATTTGAGGTCAAAATCGGTTCTGTCGGCAATTCCCCAAAGCTCGCCCCAGCCGAACGGGAACATGAATTCAAAGTCCGTTGTTGCATTGGAATAATGTGAAAGCTCTTCGGGGTCATGGTCGCGAAGCTTGAGGTTTTCTTCTTTTATACCCAAATCAAGAAGCCAGTTTTTGCAGTATTCTTTCCAATAAGCGAACCACTTGAGGTCCTCTCCCGGGGCGCAGAAGAATTCAAGCTCCATTTGCTCAAACTCACGAATTCTGAATATGAAGTTTCCGGGGGTGATTTCGTTCCTGAAGGACTTTCCTATCTGAGCGATACCGAAAGGAATTTTCTTTCTTGTGGTTCTCTGAACGTTCTTGAAGTTCACGAAAATACCCTGTGCGGTTTCCGGACGGAGATAGATTTCGGACTTGGAGTCCTCCGTCACGCCCTGGAAGGTCTTAAACATCATATTGAACTTTCTGATATCGGTAAAATCATGAGAGCCGCAGCCGGGGCAGGCAATGCCTTTTTCTTTTATGTAGTCGGTCATCTGTTCGTTTGACCAGCCGGCGACGTTAATTCCCGGCTCTGCCTCTTCTATAAGCTGATCTGCTCTGTATCTTGCCTTACAGTTTTTGCAGTCCATAAGCGGGTCGTTGAAATTTGAGATATGCCCGGACGCAACCCAGGTTTCCGGATTCATGAGAATTGCGGCGTCAAGCCCTACGTTGTAAGGCGACTCCTGCACGAATTTTTTCCACCATGCACGCTTGATGTTGTTTTTAAGCTCAACTCCGAGAGGGCCGTAATCCCAAGAGTTTGCAAGGCCTCCGTAGATTTCGCTGCCGGGGTACACAAAGCCTCTGCCCTTACAGAGTGCAACAATTTTGTCCATTGTTTTATCTCTATTGTTCATGTCCATTGCTCCTTATAAAAATTTACATATATATATCATACAAAATTGTGATAAATTTGTCAAGAGTATAATATATTAAAGAATAAAAAAATTTGGAGTGTTGTTTGTGAAAAATGCTGTCAAAACCGCTTTTTTGCTGTGTTCAGCGCTTATCGGCGCAGGATTTGCCACCGGAAGAGAAATTTGCGAGTTCTTTCCGCCGAACGGTATGTGGGGGACTTTATCGGCTGTTTTTTCATGTGTTCTTATGGCGGTGTTTACATATTTTATCATAAAATACGGTGAAATTATTTCGCAAAATATCGTTTACCGCATATTTGTGTTTCTTTTTCTTGTTTGTGCGGCGTCAGCGATGCTTGCCGGTGCATCGGTGTTTCCGGGCGGCAGAATAATCATGACGGTTCTTGTGGTGCTTACCTATGCTGCCGGGCTTTCCGGTATTGAAACCGCGGCGCTTGTTCTTACTCCGATTATGGCATTATACATTTTTGTTTCAGCATTTTTGCACGGAAGCGTTGAAATTCCGCCGTTTTCGGGGATTTCTTCTCATCCCTTTATTTATGCCGGATACAATCTGATTTCGTTTCCGATTTTGCTTAAAAATATTAAAATCGAAAAGCCTTTTGCGGTTTCCGCGGTTTTGTTTGCCGTCATGGCGCCGCTTACGATTGCGGTGTGTATTCTCACCCAAGGCTTCGCCGATTTTGAAATGCCTCTTTTTACCGCTGTGAGCGGCGGCGTTTTGTGCGGATTTATGCTTTTTGCCGCAATGTATACAACCGCCGCTTGCTCGGCTTTCTGCATGGCCGACATTGCCGGCAAAAAATACGGTTATTTTGGAATTTTTATGTCATTTTGTACATCGTTTTTCGGATTCGGAAGAATTGTGTCAACGGGATATCGTGTGTTTGGAATAATCGGGTTTGCAATATGTATGTTTATAGGAACGGGGAGTTTTTACAAACCAAAAAAAAGAAATACGGCGAAATGCGCAGAAAACAGAAGATATTGCAAGAATTAAAGTAGTTATCTCCAAAAAATCACGGTTGAAAAACGGCGGTGTATATTATATAATATTATAGTTGTAATTTCGGGGTGTAGCGCAGTTTAAGCTGATGTCCCAAAAACACAAGGAAAAACGCAGTGTTTTTGGCTGACAGAACTTATGCGTAGCGTAGCGGAATTAATTTAATTTTAAAATTTGCTGTTATTGAGAAAATAAGTACATATTATTATTTCGGGGTGTAGCGCAGTTGGTAGCGCGCGACATTTGGGATGTTGAGGCCGCAGGTTCGAACCCTGTCACTCCGATGCTTGAAATTTCCGCATAATTGCTGATTGTTTCGGTAATTATGCGGTTTTTGTGTATACGAAGCGGAAATAAAACGCAAATTTAATATATAATTGCAAAAAAAATGCCACAATTCCGTAATTTGCAGCCTTGACAAATCGGACAAATTGGCGTATTATATAATTAGATAGGTGGTAGTTATCCTGTCTTTCAAAAATATTTGTAAGGAGATGTGAAGCTTGGCATATAAAATTTTAACCAAGAAAATTTTGAATCCGCAGATTTTTCTGATGGAGGTTGAAGCTCCGCTTGTTGCAAGAAAAGCCGAGCCGGGTCAGTTTATTATACTTAGGACAAATGAATACGGCGAAAGAGTGCCGTTTACAATTGCCGACTTTGACCGAAAAAAAGGAACGGTTACGATAATTGTGCAGGTTGTGGGAAAAACCACGCAGGATATGCTCAAAATGCAGGAAGGTGAATATCTTTCAGATTTTGCGGGGCCGCTTGGAATTCCAACCGAACTTGCAGGTATTAAGAAGGCTGCCGTTATAGGCGGCGGACTGGGTACTGCGATTGCGTATCCGCAGGCAAAAAAGCTTCATTCTCTCGGAGCGGATGTTACGGTTATAACCGGTTTCAGAAACAAAGACCTTATTATTTTGGAGGACGAACTGAAAGCGGTTTCGGACAAACTGATTATAACAACCGATGACGGCTCAAACGGGCTTCAGGGTTTTGTTACAGACAGGCTCAAAGAGCAGATTGATGCCGGCGAAAAATTCGATAAAGTAATAGCGATAGGGCCGCTTGTAATGATGAGGGCGGTTTGCAATCTTACGGAGCAGTACGGTATTCCCACGATCGTTTCTATGAACCCCGTTATGATTGATGGAACGGGAATGTGCGGCGGCTGCCGCGTTATTGTTGGCGGCGAAACAAAATTCGCCTGTGTTGACGGGCCTGATTTTGACGGTCATAAAATCGACTGGCAGGCAGCGCTTAATCGCCAGGCCATGTTCAGGGCTCACGAGAAGCGCACATGCGAAGAGGGAATTTGCAGAATAGGGAGGTCTAACAATGCCTAATATGTCAAATACCAAAAATCCGATGCCGGAACAGCCGGCCGATGTAAGAAACAAAAACTTCCTTGAGGTTACAACGGGATATACGCTTCAGATGGCACAAGACGAGGCGGAGAGATGCCTTAACTGCAAGCATAAGCCGTGTGTGGAGGGATGTCCGGTTTCGGTTAAGATTCCGGAGTTTATCTCGCTTGTAAGGGACGGCAAGTTTGATGACGCATATTTTAAGATTACCGAAACGAATTCGCTTCCGGCGGTCTGCGGGCGTGTATGTCCTCAGGAAAAGCAGTGCGAAGCAAGGTGTGTAAGAGGGATAAAGGGTGAGCCTGTCGGAATCGGCAGACTGGAAAGATTTGTTGCCGATTACCATATGGAGCACGGCAGCGATGAAATTAAAGTGCCGGAGCCAAACGGAAAATCTGTTGCTGTTGTAGGTTCGGGACCTTCCGGTCTTACAGCTGCGGGCGACCTTGCAAAGATGGGATATAAAGTTACGGTTTATGAGGCTTTCCATACTCCCGGCGGCGTTCTGATGTACGGTATTCCGCAGTTTAGGCTTCCAAAAGAGATTGTTCAGAAGGAAATCGGAAAGCTCAAAGCAATGGGCGTTGATATTGAAACGAATGTAATTATCGGAAAAACCATAACCGTGGACGAGCTTTTTGAGGAGTTCGGATTTGATGCGGTTTATATAGGTTCGGGTGCCGGGCTGCCTTCGTTTATGAAAATTAAAGGTGAAACACTCAACGGCGTGTATTCCGCAAATGAGTTTCTTACAAGAATAAACCTTATGAAGGGATATAAATTTCCTGAGTATGATACGC
>JAXGBA010000086.1:0-9519 GCA_034186235.1 Clostridia bacterium
AAACGGATTGGAGATACTCGGGTTGGTTGTTTCACCGGAATAGAAACCGTTTGTTCCCTTATTTCCGGAAGGTCTTGTGGTTGTTCCGCCGCCACCTGCGCCGCCGCCTGCGCCGCCGGGGATTACGGAAGGCTCGTCGGGGTCATCAACATTTGAACCGCCGGTGGTGAAAGCTACGATTTCTGTCATAACCTTAGTGTAGATTACTGCGTCGTTTCCGTCAGCTTCTCTGTACATCGGCTCTGTTCCCGATTTATCGCTTATTGTTTTATAATTTCCGCCATCTGCAAGATATGCAAGCTTTTCGTCCTTCATACCTTTGAGCGTAAGCTTAATCCAGCCGTCGCTTGTGATGGTTTTATCTCCGCCGAAAGCAAATACCTTGCTGATTTTAAGGCTACCTGCCTTGCCGGAAGGCGAAGATACGGTTGTGGGAAGCCTGAATGTGCCGTCCCAATCCGTGCCGCTGAGCTTTGTGCCGAAAGGAATATTCATCAATATTACGCTTGATGTGCTGTCGATTTCGGGAAGTGCCTTATCAGCGCCCTTAACCTCTGCCTTTACAGAGTCCGCAACGGTGAATGTTGACTTGTCGACATAGTAGTTGAGGTCTACGCTTCCGTCATCTGTAAAATTCTTGGTTGTAACTGCGGTCTTCCTGAACGCTGCGAGTGCGTCGCTGAGCGAGTATGTCGCACGGCCTACGCTGTCGGAAACCGCTCCTTCATCATCGTAAACTGCCTTTGAGCTGTCATAAGCTGCTTTGAGTTTTGCTATGTCGCTTGCGCTGTACTGATTGTAATCGGTACCTACCTGTGCGTTGTCCAAAACGATTTTTGTTTCGTCAAGAATTGCTTTAAGTTCCGATTTATCAACCAGTGCGCCCGAAAGTGTCACTTCGGATTCGGATGTGGCAAGAACTCCGAAATATCCTTCTTTCGATACAAGCGCATCACAGTTTACGGTTGTATCAAACAACTTTTCGCCGTCAACCGTCATATAAATTCTGACGGATGTCGATGAAACATCGTACATACCCATTGTTATGTTGTATGTTCTGTCGCTTTCAAAGCCGAAATCTCTGTTAACAATCATTCTGCCCGTGTCTTCGCTGCATGCGGTTATGCCGTCTCTTATCTGGAGTTCAACGCAGTCGGGCTTGAAGCAGAAGAGTATGCCGGTTGCTGCCCACGGGAAGTTGGAAATTTCGCTCTGTGCGAAATACATACCGCCCCAGCTGTCGGTTTTCTGCTTATATCTGAATGAAAATTCGGTGTTTTTGAATGTTTCGTTGTAGCTTGCCCATTCATATCCGTTGAATACTTTGAGGCTTCCGTTTTCAAACTTGAAGTTGGAGCCTTTTGTTGTCCACGAATCTTCTTGCGCAATGAGCGGAGCAACATTGATTCTTGTTACATTTTCCGCAATATTCTGGCTTTCTTTGAATCTCTTGAATGCCTTGGCAAGCGCTGCTGTTTCGCCGTCAACGCCAAACTGTGTGGCGGAAGCGTCTCCGAGCACTGCTTCAGCCGATTTAACGGCTTCGTCAATAAGCTTAACTTCGGATTCGGGGTACTGCCCGGGCTGCGAACCTGTTTCGGCGGTTTCCATAAAGGTTTTTACTTCCTGTACGAGCGCATAAAGTGCGTCCTTGTCTGCGCTGCCGGACGGTTCAACATAAA
Source organism: Clostridia bacterium (assembly GCA_034186235.1). Taxonomy (GTDB): domain Bacteria; phylum Bacillota; class Clostridia; order HGM11514; family HGM11514; genus CAKSKB01. The sequence goes on from JAXGBA010000086.1 coordinate 1,683, forward strand.
CCGGTGCAGACCATACAGGCTCGCCCATGCTGCCGTTTTCATTAACCGGTGTAACCTTGCATTTAATCCATTTGCCTTCACATTCAGCCGTTACTTTGAAATCGTTAAGGCTGATGTTGTCCGAAACCTTCTTGTAGTTGATGTAGTAGGTTTCGTTTTCGTCATCCAAAAGATAGAAGTTTGCATAGGACGAACCGTTTTCGTGACCTTCGGAATCCGAGTAGGTATATTTTGCATTGATTGTTTTGCCGACCTTTGCCAGACCTTCAATCTCAACGCCCGAAACGGTAGGCTTTCCGCCGCCGGGGGTGAGGGTCTTGCCGTCATATTCAAACGTCTTTATGCCCATGTCCGACTGGTCGATATTCTCGAAGCCCGGAGCCTTTGCGAGAGTTTCCGGTGTTAAGTTGTAGTTTCCGCCTTCGTAATCTACGAACAAATCACGGTTATCGGTTCCGTTTTTCTTCTGAACTATAAGGTTTGTGGTGAAGCCCTCAATGTCAGGTTCGTCAGAGCCGGGTCTGCCGTTGTTGTAGATGTAATAAGCGTTGTTAAACTCCGACCATCCGCTTACGCTGTGCGGATAGTTGTCTGTGTAAATCATAACATTGTTCGATACTTCGTTAGGTACATAGTACCCTTTGCCGTCCTTGAACGCCTTAACCCAAGGCCAGTTTTTCTGATAATTTGCGTTATCCCAGCACAACGTGAGTGTTACGCCGGGTTCTGAGCCGAAACTTGCGTCATACTGTTTCTGTATACGGTCAACAAAGTCGTTGAACTTGTAAATGTAGAAGAATGTCGGCAGGTCAATTATAAGGTTGTTTGAAATAACATTGTCGTGACCCCAGTTAAACTTGAAGGCTTCTGTATTATCGCCGCTGCAGCCGGGCCCCACGATGTTGTTGGTAATTTCAACACTTGACGTTGCGTCGTCTCCGAATACTGCCGAGCCGGAGAATCCGTATGCGTCCATATTGTTGGAGATATTGTAAAAATGATTGTACCTTACCTTTGTTCCGAGCGCCCTCAGATCACGGCCGCCGTAAACAACTGCGAGGTCAACGCCGTTCGTGCAGCATTCGTGGAACTTGTTATACTCTATTACCGAGTTGACCGAAGTAATTTTATCGCCCGCTCCGGAGAACATAACCGCCGCGAGAGGAATGTTATAAAACTCATTGTGGTCAACGTGGGGTTCAACGCCCCTGATGCTTACTGCGGGAACGTTAAATTCCTTATTTCTTCCGGTATTGTGAATAACATTGTTCGTGATGCGGTTGCCGGAAGGCTCAAACGTATCAAAATTCCCGCCGTTTACATAGATTGCAGAGTCCGCCATGTTGTAAAGGTCGCTGTTTTTGATTGTAAAGTTTGTGGAATTATCAGCGTAAACCGCAGTGCTTCCGAAGTTGTTGAATATACAATTATTGATTGTTACATTGTTTGTGTTGTCAAGCTTTATGCCGCGTCTTGCCGAGGACGTAAACCTTATGCCCTCGAAGTTTAAGTTATTTGTGCCGTTTGCCGAAATCATGTCGAAGGCGCTGTTTGAAACATAAAGCTTTGATTCTGCGGTTGTGCCTTCAAACGGATAAATGTAAAGCATATCGCTCGACTTATCGTAGTACCATTCGCCTGGCTGGTCAATCGCCTCGAACGAGTTAAACATGTGAACCGGCTTTTTTTGACCGGCTGTAATACCGTAATACGTGGTTGTTGTGCCGTTTATGGTCTTCGCATCCTTATTGAGTGTGCCCTTGAAGAAGCTGGACGCCCATCCCCAAGCAATATATCCGTGGTAGATGAAATCTTCGGTTCTGTAGGACATATTGAAGAGCTTTTCTTCGTTAGGAAGAGAAATTGTAGGCATTGTGTTGTTGCCGCCCTTAGGATCTACCGGCTGACCGATGAGCCAATCCTCCGAGCTGTCGGAGTTGGGGTAGCGCGAAAGATTGAGAGCCTGGTTATCGATTGACATAAGCGGAGCATTTATCTGGAAAGAGCTGTCAAATATGCCGATATCGATGGGACTTAAGCCGATTTCGCTGCCCTTAGCCGCAATTACGTTATTTTTGGCATTTTCGGAAAGATAGTCTTTCATATCGCCTGTGATGGGCGAGAATTTGCTTATATCATACGTCTTACTTCCTGTTATTACAACATCTTCTCCGCTGTACGCTTTGTATGTAACCGGTGCGGAAGCCGCCGTTCCGCCGTCGCTTGCACCGAGCGAAAGCGTGGTGGAAAGAAGATATTCTCCGCCTCGGAGATAAACTGTAATCGGAATATCTCTCTTTTTGAAATTCCTGATATAATCTCTTGCTTTTTCAAGGGTTTTGAAAGGCTTGTCAATTGTACCGGTGTTGCTGTCGTTTCCGTTCGGCGCAACATAAAGTTCAAGCTCTTTCATATTGGGGTCAATTCCGCCGACTTCAATCATCTGTCCTTTAATTTCACCGCTTTTTGCAGCCGCAACTATAAAGTAATTGCCTCTTTTTGCAGTGTCGGTAACAGATATTGTTGCTTCGCCGGAATTTGCACCCGGAGTAACGGTTATTCCGCTGTCTGTGATAATTTCGGTGCGGTCTTCGTTTGTTACATACCATTTGAAGTCGGACGAAAGCCCGTCAGCCGTGCCTGCTTGGTTTGTAAGAGAGGCTTTGGCGGTTGTGGACTTGCCGTTCTCGAGAGAAGTTTCGCCGAGCGTCAAATCAAATCTCGCCGTTTTGAGCTTTGCCGCATAAATGCAGGAAACATTCATCTTTTCCATCTTGGTGTTCTGCGCAAAGCCGAAATGGAGCGTATACGCATCAGCTGCGGTAAAGTCGCTCGGAACGGTAATTATGCCGACAAACTGTTTCCATTCATTGGTAACCTCCATACCTTCTTTTCCGTATTTGTCTGTAAAGGCGGTTGCCGAGGGTGAGTTGTATTTGCTTAATCCCAGGTTGAATTTTGTGATTTTGCCTTCCTCAACGGTTTTTGCATATATGCTCACGAGAAGCTTGTCACCGGGCTTGAGGCCTGATTTGTCAAACCATGTTCTGGGTAGAGCTCCGCTTGATTCTTCTGTTGTAAGCGATGTCCCGTGAACTGCTGCGCTTTCGTCCGTTGTGTCGGAAGATGCGTTTGTGTGCTTTTGTAAGATAGTGGAGCTGCCATTTGTTACACCGTCATAGTATGTAATGATTTCTGTGGCATCGGGATTGACAAAAGCCGAATTTCTGCCGTTAAAGTCATTGGAGTTTCTGAGCATATAAGCCCCTGCTTGGTCGCTTTTTACCATAACGAGATTATCTGAACCCCTCTGTGTTGCGGTCTGGAGGACTATATTGCTTGAAAAATCCTTTGTGAGGTCAATTGCGCCGGCTTCGATTTTAAAGGACTTGCCCGAAACCATTGTTTCGTCGGCATTTGCAACGGCAACCGCATAATATGTGCCCGATTCGGCTGTGTCGGAAATAGTGATTTCGCCGTCCGCCGATACGGTTATCCCGTCGGTTATAATTTGGGTTCTGGTTTCGTCGGTTATGTACCATGTGACATCCTGCGAAACGCCGCCGGTTGTGCCTACCTGATTGAGAATTTTTGCGGACGCACGGAGTGTGCTTCCGGGTTCTGCAGCCGACTTGTCAAGGTTGGTTTCGATGTCAACCGCCTTTGCCTTTGCAGCATAAATGCAGGAAACATTTATTTTTGCTTCTGCCGTGTTCTGCGGATAACCCATCTGGATTGTATACCAGTTTCTTGTTGCCATGGAATCTTTTTCAAATCCTCCGGGTATTGTGATTACTCCGCTGAACTTTTTCCATGTATCGGTTACATCCATGCCTTCTTTGCCGTAAGTGTCTGTAAAGACATTGTAGCCATATTCGGGAGAAGCGTTATTTACAATTCCGAGGTTGAATTTTGTTTTTTCGTCTGCGTTTGAGGCTTTTACATAAACGCTTACAACAATTTTATCATTGTCCTTAAGCGTTGATTTATCAAACCATGCACGGGGTGTTGCATTTGAAGATTCTTCGCCGGCAATTTCTATGCCGTAAATTGTGTTTGAAGCACCGGACATTGCAGTTGTTCCGGGAATAACACTGACAGCAGAACCGTTGCTTCCGTCGGGAAGAGCGATACCGTAATCGGTATCTGACTCAATATCGCCGCTGTTTCTGCCCTGAATATCGTTGCCGCCTCTGAGCATATAGGCCTGTGCCTCTCCGTCTTTAACTCTTATGAGCGAATCCTCTGCCTGGGCAGTTGAGTCGGATTCTTTAAATGTTTTTACAAAATCCTGTGTCAGGTCGGGCGCATCCGCCGAAACGGTCACCGCTGCAAGCGTGGTTATAACCATCGTCAGCACCAGAAACAAAGGAATAATGCGTTTAAAACTGTTTTTCATTACAAAATCACTCCTTGTTTTAATAATTGTTTTATGATTATGAAGCGCTGAATCTGAAATACCCTCCTTTCGGTGATTGCGTGCACTTCTATTTAATAAGACCGATTGTTTTGAGCGGCGGAATCTCTATGCTGCCGCTTATGGGTTCATTTGATATTTTTTCGTTTGTAAAGCTGCTTTTAAAGCTTTCGGAAAGTATTGCTTTCTGCGGCTTTCTTGTGTGGTTAACAAGTATAACGGCGGTTTCGCCCTCAAAGCTCCAGCACGAGGAGAAGACCGACGGATATGTAATCTTTTTGCCGTCTTTTCCGGTGAGTGTGACAGTTTCAAGCACTTTTACGGTTGATTTTTCCATTCTGCCGTAGAGAAGGAACTTTTTCGCAGCGCCCCTCCGCATTGCACAAAGTTCTTTGAGAAAAGCCTTTGTTTCGGCTTGGGAAGGTCCGGGTTCTATCCATGACGAACCCCAGTTGAAGTGGATTTCTCCGCCGCTTTTAAGCACGACCGTCAGCATATTGCCTGCCGCAAAAGAATAGGCAAGCCTTAAATTCAGGGATTCGGGATTTTGGCTTCCCGGGAATTCCGTATTGAAAATGCACTGATTTCCCATAAAGTTCATGCTGTATTCGTGGAAAACATATTCAAATGCCGGAACGCTCTTTCCTTCCGAAAATCCCGTAAACGGGGCGAGCGACATTGGCCACTCAAACCTCAAATCGTTTGTTCGGAGTTCCCCTATAAAGCAGTCGGACGGCGAGCTTTCCGCACCGATAAGGCAATTTGAGCCGCAGTCTTTCATCCTTTTTACAATGCCGCTAAATATCTTTTTCATTTCGGTGTTTGACCACTCACCGTGAACCGGCTTATGCCCGTGCTTACTGCTGTAACAGGGGTCGGGCGCACCGCCGCAGTTCTGGTCGAAATATTGAAGATAATCTATGCCGCACTCGGCAATACGGTCCGTCTGCCCGTATGTGATATTTTTTGTTTCTTCACAAGCCGGGCACATATGATATCCCTCTCTTACCGAGCTCACGCAGGTTTCTTCATCCAGGCTGCCGTCCGGTTTTCTGCAAAGAATATCGTCAATGCCGTTTTCAAGGCGGTAATCCTTCATATTATATTCGGGGCAGAACTTGCTTTGGTCGGTCCAGTTTATACCGCTTGCGTAAAGCCCGACATAATCCCCTCCGCCGTGCATTGCGGAAACAAACTCCGAAAGAGCCTTTTCGCCCCCGTACGGCGGCCATATAAACGGCGGACACCACGGCGCCGAGCCTTCCCAGTTTATTAGAAGAGCCATAACCGACGAGCCGATTTCTGATTTCAAATCATCAATGTATTTTTTGCCGTTTATATAAGGAAAGTATTCGTTAGCTCCGAAATAATCAACGCCGACAATGCTCCTTACCGGGTAGATCACAAAAAGCGGAGTATCATCGCACCATTTAGGAAGATCGGTTTCATCTTTCAGCTTTTTGGGAAGCGAAAAACCCGAATTTTCGGTGAAATCCCTGTAAAGCTCACAGGCATCACGCCAATCTCCGGCAAATTCCTTCAGTACGGAATAATTATCATTCTCGTATTTTTCGCCCGGGGCAACGGCTATAAAACTGTCCATCACAAGCTCAATTCCGCCGTCTGCTGGTTTGCAGTCGATTTCCTTCGGGGTACAGGCTTCGTCCTCGCACGCATAATATATTCCGCCGTTTTCGTCATAATAACTTAAAAACTGCATATTTATAAGCCCGGGGTACAGCTTGGGGTCAGCCTTGCCTTCTTCGGCAAGCTTTTCACACAAAAAACCTTCGCAGTAGGGCAAAAACAGCCTTCCGCTGCCGCCATTTCCAACGAGGTCGTCTTTGATTTCAAGGCACGGATACCGAAGCTTTTCTATATACATATCCGTTCGGTTGTCAACGGATATTCCGAATCTAACGGTTTTTCCGTCATGATGTATCTTGGTTTCGACCGTCATATTTTCAAAGTCAAACACCAGCTTCTCGCCGCTTCCCATTATGCTTTTGCAATTTTTCGGACTGAGCGTTTTTCTTTCGCCGTCCTTCAAAAGCACAAGTGAAAAAAGCTCCTGCGGTGATTTGAGAAGTTCTTTATCAAAAATCTTAAGGCTTTCGGCAAAGCCTTGCTTACTGTTTACTGTTAGTTTCATCCGATTCATCCTTTGAGTATTTGTTATTATAATTATAAAACAAAAATCCGCAAAATAAAATATCGTATCACAACTCATTTTTTTGGCGTGATTGCTATGTTTGAAAATTAAAGTATCAAATTTAAACATAAAAAAAATCCCCGGCGGCCTGAGCCGTCGGGGCGGTTGTTAAAAGCTATATTATTTTATTGTAACTGTCTGTTCGGTTCCGTATACAAATGTGCCGTCGGAAAGTTTGGCATAAGGCTTCATTGTGTAAGTGTCGTCTTTGAGCGCTGCACCAAAAGCACGGATACCGAATTTGCCGTTTTCGGGTACTGCAAATGCGGAAAGCGTGATTGCCATTCCGTCCTCGTTCGTGATAACATATCCGCATTCGGAGATTGTATATCCGTATCCGAAATCAACTGCCGCAAGCCCAATAATTGCTTTGTTTGTTTCTCCGCCGTAAGCGTAATCGGGTGTGAATGCGGGAGCATTTTCTGAAATTGACGGTTTTTGCAAAGTTTTTTCCGCAAATGTAACCTTCAATTCTTTTGCACCGTCAATTGTGAGAACTGCGGTATCGGAAACGGGGATTGAAGCCCCGTCAAATTCGATTGATTTTGTTTCATAGCCCTCATCGGGGGTGAAGGTGAATGTTTTTTCGCCGGCTTCAACGGTGTTTGTGCCCGAAACGAGCGTTTCTTCCGTGCTGTCTGCCTTGGTGTAGGAAACCGTGCCGCTTCCGGTTTTTGTCAGGTTAACCGTATAATTTGCCGCCGCAACTTCCAGTTTTGCACCGCTTACCATTTTTTTGTTTGTATTGGAAACGGCAACTATGTAATATGAACCGCTCTTTGCGTCCTTTGCTGCCGTAACCGTCCCGTCCGAAGCCACTGTAATGCCGGAATCCTTAACAATCTCGGTTCTGTCAGCATTTGTAAGATAATACGTAACGTCCTGATCAAGACCGTCCGTTGTGCCGTTTTGATTTATAAGCCTTGTGGTGACATTTGTGGTTTCGCCCTGCATCAAAACGGGAGATTTAATCTCGGTTTCAATGTCAATTGCGTTTACCTTTGCAATAAAGGGGTTTGAAACAATCATCTCCTCCATATCACCCGTCATTGTAGTGGGATAACCGAATGTGAGTGAATAGTTCGTGCCGAGGAGACTGTTATAATCATCGGGTATGGTAATTATACCCGCAAACTGCTTCCATTCGTCGGTAACCTCCATACCGTCTTCGCCGTAGGTGTCGGTAAATGCGTTATAATCGTAGCCCG
>JAXGBA010000087.1:0-8573 GCA_034186235.1 Clostridia bacterium
TATAAGCTTTGATAAGAACCGCCGCGAACGAAAATCCAAAAATCCTTCTGCATTAGCCTGACCGAGAACCTGCATATTGAATAGGTTGTAATACGCTTCAATTTTTTTGTTAATCGTGGCATAGCGCTCAATATGCGCCATTACCGGAATAACCTTAAACCGCATCGAAACGGAATATATCATATCAAACATCCATGGCTGCCAGTGTTGGTACGGCATTTCGAGCAAAAGATAATCAGTTCCTTCAAGGCAAAGCTTATCTACATCTTCAAGTTCGCCGAGAGATATGCTCAAATGAACTTCGCATCCAAGCTTTATATTCGGAATGTTGTTTTCTTCTCCCTGTTCGGTAATACGCTTCATAAGATGATTGTATGCGGCAGCTCGCTTTTTTAAAAAACCGTCAACCGTTTTTCCGTTGCAATAAAAATGAGGCGTTGCAACTATTGTTTCAACGCCTTGCTTTTTTGCGGCTTTCAGCATTTGGATTGCTGTTTTGGTATCCTTTGCGCCGTCGTCAATTCCCGGCAGAAAATGCGAGTGAAAATCTATCATGAAAGCATCACCTTTTTATTTTTCCTTTTTGGAAGAGTCGGAAGCTGAGCCGTAGCCATAATAATATCCATAGGCATCCTGTTCCTTATAATACTTATTTGTGTATTTGTTTCCGTATTTATAGCTTGCACTTTCAACATCGTTCAGTATAAAACCGAGAATTTTTGAATCGGCATACTTTAATGTGCTTATTGCTTTGTTGACTATATCATAAGTTGTATAATTTTGCCGTACAACCATTACAACGCCGTCTGCAAAATTGTTTGAAATAACTGCATCGGTAACAACGGTTACGGGAGGTGTATCAATAAAAATATAGTCATAGAAGTTTGAAAAATAATCAAACACTTCTTTGGCCTTTGCAGAAGCTAAAAGTTCCGACGGGTTAGGCGGTATAGAACCGGCTGTGATGCAGTCAAACCCATATTCGGTTTTCTGGGGTCTGAAGGTCTGCAAATCGCAAAAAGATGCAAGCAGATTCGAAAGACCGACCTCATTTTTAAGCCCGACGCTCTGATTAACTCTCGGTCTGCGAAGGTCGCCGTCAACAAGCAAAACTTTTGTGTTCGGGCGCTGTGCGAATGTTTCGGCAATATTTATACAGGTTGTTGTTTTTCCCTCGCCGGGAGATGCGCTTGTGAAAACAATCTTTTTGCAGCTGTCGTGGTCGCCAAGCGCAAACATTATATTTGTTCTTGCGGTTTTGTATGCCTCTCTTACCGAAAAAGAGGTTGTGCTGTTTATAATGGGTCTTGCTTTTGCGTTAACTATTTTGTTATCAATTTCTTGTTTTTTCTTTTCAAATTCCTTTTCGTCGGCTTTGCGGAGAAAATCGAACATATTTCAGTAACCCCTTTCTCTTTTATTCCTGCGTAAAGTTGGGTATAACTCCAAGCACGGGAATGTTGAATTTTTCAAACAGTTCATCTTCATCTTTGATTGTTGTATCGAAAAATTCGAGGATGAAGATTACGAATATAGAAATAACTATACCTATAAGAACTCCGACAAGAGTGTTTATTCTGACATTAGGGGAGGATGGTTCTGTCGGGAGTGTTGCATTGTCTACAACTTCAACGGAACCTGCCTTGACAACTCTGGTTATTTCTTCGGGAGCATTATTTAGGATTTCCTGAACAACCGCCCTTGCAATTTCTGGGCTTTTCGATTCTGCGCTGATTTGCAGAATTTCGGTTTCGTTCACGCCTTCCATTGTTATCATACCCTGTATGTCGGCAGCAGAAAGACCGTTGCTGAGCTTCTGAGAAATGCTCTGGCAAAATGTTTTGCTTTTGAGGACCTGCGAATAGGTATTCACAAGCTGCTGCGAAAGCTGAACATCACCTGTTGTGAGCTGATTGGTATTATTCTGGTTTTTATTATTTACATAAAGCGTACCCCTGGAAGTGTAGAGCGGGGCAACTAGAAGTTCTGTATATGCAAACGCTGCGCAGCCGACAATTACGCCACACATAAGTATTATCCACCAACGTTTAATTATTATTCCGAGTATATCATTGAATGTAAATTGATTTTTCAATATCTATTCACTCCTTTATCGGTGTGTACATTAATGTTTTAATTTTAATAGGCAAAAAAACAGAACTGCCTCATGTATGAGACAGTTCCGCAGAGTTCAATTGCAGTAACAATTAAGCTGCCTCAGCTCAGAACTATCTGAACTTTCTTTTACGGGCTGCTTCTGATTTCTTCTTACGCTTAACACTGGGTTTTTCATAGTGTTCTCTTTTGCGTATCTCAGACAGAACGCCTGCTTTTGCACACTGCCTTTTAAATCGCCTGAGTGCGCTATCTAAAGACTCATTGTCCTTTATTCTGATTTCTGACATCCTTATACCTCCCTCCGCGAACCGGTGCCGTGAGGCACATAACTGAATGCGGCCTTTATTAAAAAAGAATAGCAAGGTTTTTACACCATCTATCTAAACCGATTTAATATTATTATAACCTAAACTGAGTTCAATGTCAAGGATATATTTCTAATTTTTCAAAAAAAATTTAATTTTTTATTATTTTTTGTCGCTTCGGCCTTTTATTATCGGTGAAAGCTTTTTATAAATCAGGATTGTTATCAAAGACGCGATGAGCCCTTTAAGGATTGTGAACGGCACATTGAATACCAAAAGGCACTGCGCAAGTGAATTCACGCCGCCGAAAATCTTTTGGTAAAGCGCAATTATGCTGTCAATCGGCATTAGTTTTGCATACACGGGATATGTAATGAAATAATTTATCGGAAAGCTGATTATTCCCATTGCGATTGAACCAAAAATGCTGCCTGTTACGGCGTGATGTTTGTTTTTGTGCTTTTTATATATTATTCCTGCGGTGAGGATAAAAACCGCACCCAAAAGGAAGTTTGCAAGTTCGCCTACGCCGCCCGTAGTTGTGAACGGAAGGTTTATCAGGTTTTTAACAAGGCATACTGCAACCCCCTGCCACGGCCCTATCGCAAAGGCGGTTATAAGCGCGGGAAGTTCTGAAATATCAAGTTTCAGGAAAAAGGGGACAAACGGTACGCTGAATTCGAGCATCATAAGAATTCCCGAAATCGCCGACATCATTGCGCACACTGCCAGAGTTCTTGCTTTTGTTTTCATATTTATAACCTCCAAAAAAAGCACCCGTAAAATTCGGGTGCAGAAATACAAAACTATAATTCTTCTTTCATCCGGACTGTAACCGTCGGTACCGGAATCTCACCGGTTCAGCATACGCTCGCGGACTTTAACCGCCGGTAGGGAATTACACCCTGCCCCGAAGACATTTATATTTTAACACAATCGCCATCGGTTGTCAAGACTTTTGGAAAAAAATCACGAAAACGCCAAAAAAGCTATTGACAAAAAACGCTTAGTATGGTATAATAAATGCTGTTGTTAATATTTGCGCCGTTAGCTCAGCTGGATAGAGCGTCTGGCTACGGACCAGAAGGTCGCGGATTCGAATTCTGCACGGCGCGCCAATTCACAGTACATTTTGTGCTGTGAATTTTTTTGTAAAAATCGGCACCTATTGGGCAGGTGCCGATTTTTGCTGTTATGCAAAGATTGAAAAATAAAGTATAACGACTATACCGAGGATGATTCTGTACCACCCGAAAGCCTTGAAATCATGTTTTCTGATATATCCCATAAGAAACTTTATTGCGGCAAGCGATATAAGGTATGCCACTGCCGTACCGAAAATCAAAACGGAAAGATGGGGGAAGGCAAAACCGCTTTTAAGCACATATTTTGCAATTTTCAAGCCGCTTGCACCTATCATGACAGGAATAGCAAGGAAAAACGAAAATTCCGCCGCAACTGCTCTTGATGTTCCCATAAATACTGCTCCGAGAATTGTAGAACCTGATCTCGATGTGCCTGGAATGAGCGAGAGCATCTGAAAACAGCCTATTAATACCGCGGTTTTATAGCTCATATCGTTTATTGAATTTATATTCGGTTTTTTATTTCTGTTTTCAAGCACTATGAAAAGAATACCGTAAACAATCAGTGCTGCCGCTATAACATACCATTGGTGCGCATTGGCACTTATCCAGTCGTCAAGCAGGATTCCCGCAATGCCGGCAGGAATTGTTGCAGCGAGCACCTTAAACCACATTGTCCATGTCTGCTTTTTTTCTTCTGATGTCTTTTTGGGTGAAAACGGATTAAGCTTATGAAAATAAAGCGTTACCACCGCTAAGATAGAGCCGAACTGAATTACCACCATAAACATATCCACGAAGCTTTTTCCGCCGCCGAGCTTACAAAATTCATCTGCAAGCAAAAGGTGCCCCGTGCTGCTTACGGGCAGCCATTCGGTTATGCCCTGAATTATACCCAAAATTAATGCTTTTATAAATTCCATATGTACGCTCCTTTGATTTACTAATATAATTATATCAAAAAATTTCACTTTTTTCAAGATAATACTTTTAATTTATTGATTTTTTTGATATAATTGTATTAAAGGACGGTTTTAACTATGAATAAAAAAACATTAAAGATACTTGAATTTGATAAAATACTTGAAAAACTTGCTTCTTATGCCGTCGGCGAGGAGGCTAAGGAAATGTGCCTTAAGCTTTCGCCGTCTGCCGATGAAGCCGAAATCAAATCAGCTATTTCGGAAACAACAGATGCGCAGAGAATGACGGCGAGATGTTCATCTCCGGCTTTTTCTGCGCTTAAGCCGGTTTCCGGGGCAATAAAGCGTGCGGAAATCGGTTCGGTTCTGAACATTCCGGAGCTGATACTCTGCGGTAAGGTTATGCAATCGGCGAGGGTTATAAAGTCTTACGGTTCGTCGGACAAATTTGAGCAAGAAACATCAGTTTCTTCTTATTTTAATATGCTGATACCTGATAAAAAGTTTGAGGATACCATTTTCGGCAATCTGATAGGTGAAAATGAGATTGCCGACAGCGCAAGTCCGGAACTTAATTCAATCAGAAAACAAATGCGCAGGGCAAATGATAAAATAAGAGATATTCTGAATAACATGATACATTCTTCAAAATACTCAAAGGCTTTGCAGGATTCGATTGTTACGATGAGAGGCGACAGGTATGTGATTCCGGTTAAGGCGGAGCATAAAGGAGAGGTTTCCGGTATTGTTCATGACACTTCTTCCAGCGGTTCAACTCTTTTTGTAGAGCCTGCCGCCGTAGTTGCGGAAAACAACAGACTCCGTGAACTTGAAGGCATGGAAGCCGATGAAATTACCAAGATCCTTGAGGAATATACGGGGATGGTAAACGGTATTTCCGAAATAATAATGCAGAACTACAAAATACTCACCGCTCTTGATTTTATATTTGCCAAGGCGAAGCTTTCGGACAGCATGAATGCGTGTCCTCCCGAAATAGGGTATGACAAATATATAAATCTCAAAAAGGCAAGGCACCCTCTTCTTGACCCGAAGAAGGTCGTGCCTGTTGATGTGAGGCTAGGTAAGGATTTTGATTCACTTATTATAACCGGCCCGAATACCGGCGGTAAAACCGTTGTGCTTAAAACGCTCGGTCTGTTGAGCGTTATGGCGCAGGCGGGGCTTCATGTGCCGGCGGATTTCGGGAGCACATTAAGAATATACGAGGATATTTTTGCCGATATAGGCGATGAACAGAGCATTGAGCAAAGCCTTTCAACATTTTCGGCACACATGAAGACAATTGTGTACATTACAAAGCACCTTTCGGACAGATGCCTTATTCTGTTTGATGAACTCGGTGCCGGCACCGACCCGACCGAGGGTGCGGCTCTCGCAATTTCGATAATTGAAAATGCAAGGCGCAGCGGTGCGCATATTGCGGCAACAACTCATTACAGCGAACTTAAAATTTATGCGCTTACAACAGATTTTGTTACAAATGCTTCATGCGAATTTGATGTTGAAACCCTTCGCCCGACATACAGGCTTCTTATAGGCATACCTGGCAAAAGCAACGCTTTTGCAATTTCTTCAAAACTCGGACTTCCCAAAGAGATTGTCGATGAAGCGTCATCGAGGCTGAGTGATGAAAATGTCAAATTTGAAGATGTGCTTACCGACCTCGAAAAGAAACAGAAGCAAATCGATTCCGACGCTGAAACAATGGCACGGCTGAAGAGGGAAATTGAAAGTATAAAGAAAACCGTTGCTCATGAAAAGGATACGATTTCGGGCAAAGCCGATGTAATCATAGAAAAGGCAAGAGCGGAAGCCAAGAGGATTTTGCTTCAGGCAAAAGAGGAATCGGACGGTATTTTAGATGAGGTACGCCGCATGAAAAACAATTCCGCCAAGATTTCGCAGAAGGAAATGGCAGAAGTTAAGACAAGGCTTAATCAAAAGCTTAATGATGTTTCGGCTGTCAAAACCGCCAAAAAGAAAAAGGGCGGCGTGAAAATAAATGAGCTTAAAGTCGGCTCTACGGTAGAGGTTATCGAACTTAATCAGACAGGAACGGTGCTTACGATTCCGAAAAATGGCGATAATAAAGTGACTGTGCAGGTCGGACTGATGAAAATGCACCTTACATTAAACGATATTGCGCTTTGTGATGACATAAGGCCTGAAAAGCCGTCGGGTTATGTCAGAGGGGGTTCATCAAACCTCAGGTTCTCGCATGTTTCAAGCGAACTTGACCTAAGAGGCATGACGCTTGATGACGCAGAATTAATGACGGAAAAATTTATCGATGACGCTGTTCTTGCATCACTTCATCAGGTTACAATAATACACGGTAAGGGAACCGGCGTATTGCGTGCCGGTATCCAGAAGCTGCTTAAATCCGATAAGCGAGTTAAATCTTTCAGACTTGGCAATTTCGGCGAGGGAGAATCGGGTGTAACCATAGTTGAATTGTGAAAAATAACTATAAATACATGAAAAAGTATTGTAAAATAATCTATTTTGCATATTTCATTTTATGTAAAGCTGTGCTATAATATTATTGTACGATTACCTAATTTCCGTTTAACAACGGAAGTTTACAAATCTCTTCATTGCTTTATGTCATGCCGTTCGGAACGCCACCGGACGGCATGACCTTTTTTATCTAAAATTACAGTTTTTTGAAAGTTTTCAAAAAATGTTGTGCATTATTTACAAATGTAACAAGCGATTTTTGTGAATAATGACATAGGCATAAGGGTTGAACTTATTGATATTGTATGGTATAATTGTATATGATATAAGTTTTTTGTTGCTCCGAGGCGAAAGGCTTTGTCATAAAAAATAAGAAAAGAGGAATTATGAATGAGGAGAGTTTTAACACTGGTTCTTGCATTGGCAATGGTTTTATCCGTATTTACGGGCGTTACGGTTGCAGCGGACGGTTATACCGCAATTACGCTCGATACGAATAAGGTCGGATATTCCGATGCGTCCGAGACCCCTACGCTCAAGGCTTACGGTGTTGGTGCGGATGGCAGCAGGACCCTTCTTACGGAAGGTGTCACATGGGAATCGGAAAGCACAAAGGTTCTGACAATCGGCAAAGATACCGGTACAATCAATTTTGTTACAAAAGGAAACGGTTTTTCTGTTGTAACAGCAAAGTACGGCGATTTGACCGCTAAAATCATTGTACATATTCTGCCGAACAAGCAGTTTAACGACGGCGGATTTGAAGACGGTACTGTTGAGGCAAGTCAAGTCTTTGGTATAAAAGAAGGGCGTACTGAAATCGTAACAGATATTAAGAGAACCGGCGATCATGCTATAAAAACAATAAAATCCAAAGGCGATCGCAATTACTACGGTATGACCATAAGCAAGGCGGATTTTGTTTTTGAAGGCTGGTTTTATGATGACGGAACGAAGAGTGCAATTTACAAGCCTTCGTTCTATGTTCAGGATACCTGCGCAAGTACATCAGCTTCGACAAATTCCGAATCTAACAGAACTTTGGCTGTTGACGGCGGTGTGCTTGACGGTACAAAAGATGTTTATTCATTTATGAATGCTATTGGCACTCCTACGACAAGCAGCCGTTACATGGCTGCTAAGCTTGCAGGGCTTGTTGATGATGCTGCCGATGCTTATGTCGGAGATGCTGCGCATCAGAATATAACCGAAACTTCTGTTAAAAGAAGCAAGGGATGGCATCAGTTTACGCTCGTCGGAGAAGCGTACGGTAACTATAATAATGCAAAACATTCTGACCGCGGTATGATAACGCTTTACATTGACGGTGAGGTTATTAACCGCGACCCTTATGTTGCGCAGAACTGCCAGCTTATAAGACCTATCGGCAATACATCGTTTAATTTCTATTATGATGATATTATCTGCTATACTCCGAACACTGACCTCGGCCGTGCTCCGGAGATAATCGGCGCTTCGATTTCGAGCGACCTTTCTGTCGGAAACACAATTACAACAACCGCTTCGGCTGTTGATCCCGACGCAGATACCGACGATATGGCTTCCATTGCTTATAAATGGGAAATTTCGGCTGACAAAAAAACATGGACAGATACAGGCGTAACGACTTCGTCCTATCCGCTCACAACTGCCGAGGA
>JAXGBA010000088.1:0-3151 GCA_034186235.1 Clostridia bacterium
AAACGGATTGGAGATACTCGGGTTGGTTGTTTCACCGGAATAGAAACCGTTTGTTCCCTTATTTCCGGAAGGTCTTGTGGTTGTTCCGCCGCCACCTGCGCCGCCGCCTGCGCCGCCGGGGGTTACGGGTGTCGGGTCATCGTTCTGACTTGCCGATTTGGTATAGAACACAATTTCGCCAAGCTTTGTTGTTTTAATCTTGACTCCGTCGCTTTCGAATTTTTCCCTTGTATATCCGTTCGAACCGGAGATAAGAGATACCGCTGTGCCGTTCACATACCCGACCGTCTTTCTGAATGCGCCGCCGACTGTCAGTTCGACATCCACGCTTGCGTTGATTTTTTCATCTGTCAGCTTAAGCGCCGTAATCTTTTCGCCTTCAACCGAAACACTCGGGGAAGCCTTTTCACCAAAGAGGTTGACGGTTACAAAGCCGCTGCCCTCAATCACCGTTCCCTTGGGGATTGTAAGCGTTGCCGGCTGTTTTGTGCCGTCGATTGTCACATAGCCGCTCGCCGTCACCTGCGGAAGCGCCTTACCTGCTTCAAGCTTAAGCAGAGAATCGCCGCTTATTTCAAAGGTTTTGCCGGTCATGAAGGAGAATATCGGAAGCGTTCCCGAAACCTTGCCGTCTTTCTGATTTACAGCAGATTGGAAATTGCCAATCGCTTCTTTTACGGAAATTACTGTTTCCATATCTGACGTTTTTGCATTGTCAACGGCGGATTTAAGCTTGTTGTAGTCATCTTCTTTAATCTGACCGAAGCTGTCGCCTTTTTCAACATTTTCCAAAAGCTGATTTGCTTCGTCAAGCTGCTCTTTAAGCGCACCCGACAAATCCTCGGTTTTGTCGGTGTTTATAGCGTCCGACTTAACCGTTTCGCCGTGCAGGCCCTGCACATCGTAAACCGTAAGTTCTGCATAAACGAACTTGCCCTTAAGGCTGTCATCGAGCGGCAAAACTCTGTCGTGCCTGTCGCGGATGAGGGTGTATGTGCCGTTTTCGCTGTCGGACACATACCAGTTTACCTTCGTGAAGCCCTCGCGGTCGGAATCTGCGTCCTCAAATCTGTAGCCGAGCTTAATTCCGTCTTCATTTTTGGTGAGCATAAGTGCGGATGCATTCGGCTGGTTTCCGCCGACTGCCGATGTAAGACCGATTCCTTCCATGCTGATATTTTCAAAACCCGGCACGGTCTTTCTGATTGCTGCCAGACCTTCTTCGGTGAGCGAAAAGTCCTTGCCGTAATCTTTGAAATATGCTTTGCTTCGGTCATTTATTGCTGTGGAGTAGTTTGTTCCCTTAATTGCGGCTTCATAGCCGACAGGAGTTCCGAAAAGTGCGTTTTCGCCGAAATAATTCACATTCTTCGGCGCATGCTCCGCCGCAAATTCCAAAAGCTTGTTCGCATCCTCCGTACCTTCTTTGTTTGAAAGGTCTTTTATCTGATTATAAAGGTCAAGCGAGAAGTCCGAGAAAATATTTTCCCACTGCGTGCCCCTATAATGCTCCTTCCAAAGCTCGTTTTTCATATATTGTTCGCCCTTATTGTATGTCCAATGTCCCCACGGGTCGGGGGAGCCGTCTTTATTGGGCCATTTTCCGACAACCTTGAGCCAATATCTGCTCTGCGGAACCACCTGGAAATACCCGGCATTCGGGGTATCTATAATCAGATTATTTTCAAGTCTTGAATAGTTGCCGCAGTTGGTTTTATAAGCATAAGTGCCGGCCTTATAAAGGATATTGTCCGCCATATACGGTCCCGAGCCGCAGTCATCAGTAAATACGCCCTGCGTGCCATAGCCACCGTACTCATTACCGACATCGTGAATGTAATTATGAAGCACGCGGTTGCCGAGGGTGGTTATATCCCTTCCCCAGTAGATTGCGCCGTTATCGGAGGTATAGCGAAGCGCATTGTAGATTTCGTTGTCACGGATTGTAACGTCATTAGCTCTCCAAAGCCTTATCGCCATGCCGGAGCAATCGTAAATTTCGTTATTTGCGATTTCAAGCCCGTTTGCATAGCCGATTTGTACAGGATAGCTTACCGACTGCGAAATTCTCGAAGTTTTGTGTATTCTGTTATTGATTATATTGTTGCCGTCGGGGATAAGCTTTTCACGGTTTTCCTCGGGGCATTCAAGATCAATTCCGTTTCCGGAGATGTCAAATATATTGCAGTTTTTAACCGTTATATCCGTACCGCAGGCGGTTACGGCGTTTTCGCCGATATTTGAAATCGTGCAGCCATCAATGGTTATGTGGTTTCCTTCCACGTCTACAGGCGTCATCTTGCTGTATGCAAAATCAATATCCTTAAGCGTAACCCATGCTGCGCCTTCTCCCTTGATTACTGCGGTTTCAAGCTGCGAAACCACAAGCTCGGATTTCTCAATATCATCCGAAATCGGGTAGAAATACAGCATTTTATTTGCGTTGTCGATAAAATACTCTCCCGGAACATCGATTTCGTCAAGAATATTCATGAAATAAAACTTGCCCCATCTTGTACCGGGAACCTCTATCGATTTCTTGGTTGTAACCTTGTTTTCCGCTGCGTTAAGGGCGCTTACACGGCTGAACGCAATCGTGTATTCTGTTGCAAGGCCGCCCTTTATATACATACTTTTAACAGCTTCCGCACCCCATCGCTGCGCGCGGTTTGTCGGATCGTCATAGCCTATGGTTATCGGTTTGGTCTTGTCGCTTCCTTCAACCGATGCGACCTTCACGAATGCGTCGGTTTTTTCATCGTTCGGCCATCGCGCGATTGTCATTGCGCTGCCGTTCATGAAAAATTCGGTTACCCACGGGTGCGAATATCCGCTGTCGGGAATATCGTAAAGATTCTTTGCGCCTGCGGCACCGAGGTCAACCTGCATGAGCTTGGTTTTTGCGTAAGGATCGATAATTCTGTTTAATATGTTTTCATCGGTGACCTTACGAACCATGCCCGGGTCAAGCTTTAAGCCGCCGCTGAACCTTGCACGCTCGCCGGGGTATGAAGCAATCACTACAGGAGAGGTTTCCGTCCCCGAATTTGAAGCGTTAAGCGTCAGCGGAACCGACCTTTCATATGTGCCGCCCCTCAAATAAATCATGATTGTGCCTTCATCGAGAAGGTCGTTATCCTTAAGTCTTTTA
>JAXGBA010000089.1:0-28812 GCA_034186235.1 Clostridia bacterium
CTTGTTCATAGCGAGAACATCAGCTGCCGCCCAATGATTAACCATATCAGTAAACGGATTGGAGATACTCGGGTTGGTTGTTTCACCGGAATAGAAACCGTTTGTTCCCTTATTTCCGGAAAGTCTTGTGGTTGTTCCGCCGCCACCTGCGCCGCCGCCTGCGCCGCCGGGGATTACGGAAGGTTCATCAGTGCCGCCCGCAGACTGAACATATGTAACAATCCTCGTGAGTTTATCGGTGTAGATAACGAGGTCATCGCCAACTTTTACTCTTACAGCAACCGATTTAAGCCCTGCTTTAGCTGCCTCAAAGCTATCCTCTTTGATAACCGTATTAATCGGTACATATTTTGAACCGTCAAAATATGATGCCCTATAGCTTCCCTGACCTTTAAGCACTATTCTTACAAGCCCGTCGGCACTCGTTACGTTTTCGCTGCCGTATACATTTTTGATTTCCGCATTTGCGATGCTGACAGACGCTGCCGTATCAATGAGCGGAAGTGTAAATTTACCGCCGATTTTTGTTCCTCTCGGGATGAAAAGTTCACTGCCAACCGACTTAACGCTGATTTCGGGGGATTCCTTATCCGCATCCGCAATCAGATTTATGTTTGACACGCCGCCCGGCACGGTAAGGTTCGCCTTCGGAACTTCATAGCAGATTTCGGTTTCTGCATTTATATCGCCGCTGTCTGAAACGCTTGCGAGGAATGCGGTAACCGCATTTTTAAGCATAAGAGTATTTCTGTCAACATCGGGCTGAGCGGAAAGAGAGTCATCATATACCGCTTTTGCGCCGGAGAGCGCCTTTTCAAGCTCTGCTTTGCTCGGGTACTGCCCGTAGCCCGTGCCAATTACCGCACCTTTGAGCACGCCTTCTGCATTGCCGATTGCCTCTGCAAGCGCCGATTTATCGACTGTGACGGGCGAAATAGTCATGTTGCAGTTGTTTGCATAGAAGCTTATATAGCCGTCATTTCCGTAAAGGTTGTCGGTCGGGATAACCTTGTCTATAATCTTTTCGCCGTCAACCGTGAGGATATATTTAACCGAATTGTCGCTGCTGTCATACACGCCGACCGAAACAGTGTGAACCTTGCCGGCGTCAAGCGCTGTGTTGGGGTACGATTCCAAAATCTGCGCTGAAGTCCACTTCTGATACTCCATGGTTTCGTCCTTAATCCAGAGAAGGTAGCCGCTGTTTGAACTCCATATTTTGGCATTCGGGTCGGCAAGTCTGAAGCAGAACGCATTGTCTACGCTTTCGCCGCTCTTAACCTTATCGAACTTCACATTGAATGTGAATATTTTGTTTCTGTATTTTGCTCCGGTATAGCTTACTGCCGAGCCGTCCTTGAGGGTCATGGAGCCGTCCGAAAATTCGGGAGCGTCGCCGTCGATTGCGGTCCAGTTAGCCGTGTCCTTAAGAATATCGTTCAGCATTAAATATTCGAGAAGCGATATTTTTTCGGTTTCGAAAACGCTGATTGCAAGCCTTAATGCATTTTCGGCGTCGTTAACCTCGTACTGGTAAAGTCCTTCGGTTTCCGTTACTTTTTTAGCCGTATCGACCGCCGCTTTGAGAGCGTCAACCGCTGCTTTCGGATACTCACCGTCGCCTGCGCCGACAACAGCCCCGGAAAGAAGCTTTTCGGCGTCGTCTATAGCCGCTTCGAGCCCGGAGAAATCAATATCTGATTCAGCCGGAACGAACTGAGCCTCGCTTGTAACCTCCTTGCCGTCAAGCCCTTTTGAATCGTAAGGCGTAACGGTGCAGCGCAGGTACTTGCCTTCCCTGCCGGATGTGGGCAAATCGTAAACTCCGCCGTCGGTAAGCTTTGTAAAGCTGCCGTTTGCGGTGTTTGAAATGTA
The DNA here is from genome assembly GCA_034186235.1 of Clostridia bacterium. Lineage (GTDB taxonomy): Bacteria > Bacillota > Clostridia > HGM11514 > HGM11514 > CAKSKB01. The sequence goes on from JAXGBA010000089.1 coordinate 1,876, forward strand.
CCATGTAACGGTCGTTCTGCCCTCGTGGTCACCGTCCGTATCGGAAAATTTGTACGAAGGCACGGCATAACCGTTTCTAAATCTTATTTTAAGATTGCTGATTTCAGGCTCCGCACCGCCGACGGTTTCGATTTTTCCGTCCCTTTCAAAGGGCTGCACGCCGATGTCGGACATATCGATATTTTCAAAGTCCGCCGCTGTTTTCTGAACCTTTGAAAGACCATCCGCCGTGAGGCTGAAATCGCCGTTTTCATAATCTTTGAAAAGTGTGTCTGCATCGTTCATATCGGCAAAGAAGGTATTTTCCTCAAAGCCGTTTCCGCTTGCGGGTTCAAGCCCGGTAGTGCTGCTTTTTGAGCCAACCATAACATTGTTTTTGAACATGTTGAGGTCTGACGGAGCGTTTTCCTCCGCAAGCTTTTCAAGAGCCGCTTTGTCCTTGTTTCTGTCAAGGTCTTTGAGGTTCTTGTTGTAGAAATCGATGTTGAACACATCGAAGAATCCTTCCCACGGGGTACCCTTGTATTTTTCAGCATTTTTCGGGTCTGAAATCAGCGCACCTACGCTCTTCCAGTTGGCTTCGGTGTAGCTTGCGCCATGGGTGCCGTCAGCCGCCTTGCCGTAAAGGCTGAGCCACCATCCGGTCTGCTTATGCCCTTCCCCATAGGGATAATATGTCTGGAACTGCACTCCGTAGGGATTGTCGACAAAAATGTTGTTTTCCACGAGTGCAAACGAACCGCCGTAGCTCTTAAGCGGCATTTTCGTGCCGCCTTCGCTCGTTGACCATGTGCCCTTATTGAAGACATTGTGGTGAACCCACGGACCTGTTGCGATATCGTCCCAGAATACCGACTGCGCCCAGCCGTTGGCATAAGCCGAAGCGTTGTTTTCAAAGTAGTTGTAGCTTATTTCCTTGCCGATAATTCCGGCATTGGTGTTCCAGTAAATTGCGCCCATATCGCCTGTCCATTTGGCGCTGTTGTAAACTTTGTTCTTGGTTATAAGCAAATCCGCCGATGTACCTGCGCCGAGCGCACAGTGCGGAGAGTTATATAAGTTGTTGTTTCTTATAACCATGCCCTTGCTCTGCCTTACCGCAGTTGCCGGTGCGTCATAGTATTTTAGGACATTGCCGAGGTTGCAGCGGTTGTTTTCCATAACATTTTCCGCACCGTCCTCTTTTACGATTAACGCAGGGTCAACAGCTTTTCTGTTGAAGTCCTGCCAGTTAATCATAACGAGCGCTGCGCCGTAGATATAGCAGTTTTTAAGAACGGAGTGGTCCGCATAGAAGTAGTTTCTGTCCATGAAATGCGACATATCGCAGTCGTCGATTGTTATGCTGTGCCCGTCATAAACATCAAAAATCTTGCTTCTTGTGTGCGCAAAATCTATTCCTCTGAAGGTGATGTTTGTCGACCTGATTATCGAGAAAAACGCACTTTTAGATGTAGGTGCGATAACCTCGGGGTTTTCCATATCGCCGTAACCGTAGAAATAAACGATTTTATTTTCGGTATCGGTGTAGCTTTCGCCGGGCATATCGATTTCGTCAAGTATGTTGGTGAAGTAGTATTCGCCGCCCTCTTTCCAGTTTTCGCCGATTGCGCTCTTGGTTGTGACGGTCGAGCCGTTCAGCGAAACATGCTGGAGGGTGTATGTCCAGTGTTGTGAAAAATGCCCCTGAACCATGAGGTCACGAAGCCCATCCTGCGACCACTTCTTAGTTCTTCCGCTGTCGCCCCTTACAGAGAACGATGCCACAGAGCCTTTTGTCCCGCCCGAAAGATTTGAAACCTTAAGCTCGCCTTCGGTAGTGTTCGGCCAGCGTGCAAGGTCAAGCCCGGAGCCGTTAACAACAAGCCTAAGCCTTTCGGAAAACGGCTTTTCGTCCCAGCCGCAAAGACCCATGCTCCAGTCACTTATTTCGGGAATTTCGTCATAGTAAGCCGATAAATCCACCTGATACAGGCGTTCTCTTGCCGCAGGCTCAACAAGACGGTTTAAGATTTCGGGGTCTGTAACCTTCTTTATATACCGGTTGTCAACCTTTTTGCCGCCGGTGATGAACACCTTTTCGCCGGGATATGCAGCAAAAGTGATGTCTTTGTCCTGGTCGCGAAGCTCCAGGGCGCTGTCACGGTAGTACTCACCGCCCCTTATGTAAACCGTCACGGGGTTAGTAACTCCGCTGCCTCTCATGTCACGGACCGCATCGCGCGCCTGTTCGAGAGTCGAAAAAGGCTTGCCGATCGAGCCGTCGCCGTTGGATTTTCCGTCAACATAGAGGTATTTTGCGTCAGATTGCAATGTAACCTTTACAGCTGCCGAATATACCGGCTCTGTTGTGCCGAACTCATCGGTTGTTACCGAAACCCCGGCTCTTACGAACTTGCCGACATCTGCCGCTTTTACGGTATATGTGTCGCCCGTTTCGCCTTCAATGTCGGAAAAATCCGTGCCGTTTTCGGAAATCTGCCATGTGTAGTCGGTTTTCTTCACGGCGCCGCCCCTTATAATCGTTGGGGTCGCCTTCAGAACCGTGCCTTCGTAGGCAAATGTTTTGTCAAGAGTAACCTTTTCGACCTTCGCTTCATTTGAAACCGCAAAAGCCTTGGTGAAGGTGACATCGGTTGATTCCTCATCGGCGGAGTTCCTGCTCGAAACCGTAACCTCCGCACGGATGCTTCTTGTCATATCCGCTTCCGTGAGGGTATATTCCGTGCCGTTTGCACCCTCAATGTCCGTCCAGGTAACCTCGTCGGGCGAGCTCTGCCATTTGTAAGAAACGGTCGGCTCCGCCATGGGGTTAACATCGTAGTAATTTGCAGTTGCGGTAAGCTTTCCGCCGACCGTCTTTTGCCCGTCGCTTGAAAGCTTTGCGCCGTACACAATCGGCTTTACAACCGCAAGCAAATCGTTGTTCGGCACTTCAAGCAAAAAGTAATCGTCAACCAAAAATTCCCAGTTACCGGTCCACTGAAGCGTGCCCCAGTCTTTACCCCATACAACCCAGCCGCTGCGCTCCGTTGAAGCCTCCTGGGATGCGTCACGGTAAACCGCCTCGGTAACTCTCGTCCAGTTTTCAGTGTTAATGTCATACTTCGGTGTTGCCGCATTTTTTGCGAGCCAGTCATAGTACGGGATTTCCGTGGAACCGTCATAAGAGTCAAGAGTTTCCTTAAACTTGTCAGAGGTCGAGATAAAGCCTTTTCCGGCGGCTTCTCTTACTGGGTAAATCTTCTTTTGTTTGTTGCTGTCGTCCGTATGTTCGGGGTTCAGCTTAATCATTGCGGACTTAAAGTATGTATACCCCGGCTTTGTTGCAAGCGATGCAGTGTCCGCAATCGCAATGAACTTTTTCGCATTGTTGAACGACTTCATGCGGAATGTCGCCGCCGCAGACCCATCAATACCGAGGGTGTTGCCGCCGACCTTGTCAACGGTAACATAATTTTCATAGTTGCCGCCCTTAAACGGATCATCGCCGCTTGTGTTCCATGCAGAGCATACCATATTAAGGTAAGTAATCTCTTTACCGCCGTTTGCCTCCATGCGCCACAGCCTGAGAGCCGTTCCGCCGTCAGCCGATACAGCAAACGAAAAGCATGAAAACGCAATAAGAAGCGCCAACACTGCTGATAAAAGTTTTTTGGTTTTCATAAAAATCTCCCTTCTTATTCATTGGGAACAGAAACCGTCTGCTCCTGAGTGTAAACCGTGTCGTCCCCTTCAAACTTAACATAGCCGTGTCCGGGATAGCTTTCGCCTTTCACGAGAGCGTCACCAAAAGCGCGGATTCCGAACATATAATCGCCGCTCATTCCCTTGCCCTCAAGCTTAAGACCGTTGAGGTTCATACCGTATTCCGCAACCGTCCAGTCTTTCGGAACAGAAATTTTGTAGTAAGCCACAAATGAAACATATGTTTTGTCGCTGCCGCTCGGCTTGTAGTTGTTCTGATAAACGATTGACTGACTTCCCGAGCCGCTTATCCCGGCAACGATTTTCTTTTCTATAAAAGCTATACTTATCTCTGTGTTTTCATTTACCGTAATGTTGAAGCTGTCAGAACCGGTAGGGTAGTCTGCGCCGTTTACCTTTACGGATTTTACCTGATAGCCGTCATCGGGCGTGATTTCAACCGCACATTCCGTGCCGGTTGCAACATCATCACTTGCCTTGCCGTTTACTGTTGCGCTGCCGCCCTCGCCGCAGGTTACCGAAACCGTAACTAAAGCTGCACTTGCGGGGCATACAACCGCTTCGCTGTATGAAGGAGCCGACGAAACCGCAGCCAGTTTCTGCCCTTCCCCGTCTTCCGGCACGCTGACCGCCGTAACCTTTGCTCTGATATAGCAGCCTTTGTCCGCATCGGTCACAGTGTAGGAAGCGCCGTTTGCGCCTTCAATGTCCGTGTAAGCCGTTCCATCCGCCGAGCGCTGCCATGCATATGCCGCAGTCGGGGCAGCCATAGGATTGACATCATATATATCGGAATATGAAGCCGTAAGAGCCGTGCCGACCTCAACTTCGCCCGTTTTGTCGATGCTACCGCCGTAAACCACGGGATAAACCTTTGATTTGAGCGCACTGTTCGGCACTTCGAGCAAAACATAATCATCAATCAAAAATTCCCAGTTACCGGTCCACTGAAGCGTGCTCCAGTCTTTTCCCCATACAACCCAGCCGCTGCGCTCCTTTGAAGCCTCCTGGGATGCGTCACGGTAAACCGCCTCGGTAACTCTCGTCCAGTTTTCAGTGTTAATGTTATACTTCGGTGTTGCCGGATTTTTTGCGAGCCAGTCATATCCCGGGACTTCCGTGGAACCGTCATAAGAGTCAAGAGTTTCCTTAAACTTGTCGGAGGTCGAGATAAAGCCTTTTCCGGCGGCTTCTCTTACTGGGTAAATCGTCTTTTGTTTGTTGCTTTTGTCCGTATGTTCGGGGTTCAGCTTAATCATTGCGGACTTAAAGTATGTATACCCCGGCTTTGTTGCAAGCGCCGCAGTGTCCGCAATCGCAATGAACTTTTTCGCATTGTTGAACGAAGTCATACGAAATGACAGAGCCGCTCCCCCATCGACACCGAGAGTATTGTTGCATTTTTTGTCCACAATTACATATTTTTCGTAGTTGCCGCCCTTTAATGGATCATCGCCGGTTGTGTTCCATGCGGAGGTTACCATATCAAGATATGTAACATCGCCGCCGTTCGCTTTCGGCTCCATGCGCCACTCACGCAAGATAATTCCCGTTTCCGCCGCTGCACTTACGCAGAGCAGAGTGCATAAAACAAACACCGTCATCAAAAAGCAAATTCCCTTGTTCTTCATTTTCATTGTCAAAATCCTCCTCAATTTTTTAATTTTGAACGGTTATTGTACTTAAATTATAACACTTATTATGGATTTTGACCATTTCACAAACAAACTCAAACTGTTCTGAAACAAACTTTTTTAAGAGAAGATACGAAAAACAGATACTAGAAAAAGGCTTTCAGGAAACCCAAAAGCCTTTCTACAAATAAAAATTATGGTTGCCTATCGTGGTGAAAAAAGTGCGGTTATTGACAATCCACTTATTCGATGCAATCTTTTCGTTCAGAAAGAACAGCGAGCCGCCCGCCGGGGTGCTTCCTCTCATTGCGTATTTTGCGGCGGTCACGGACGCATCTGTCGGCGTGTTATAAATTCTGCCGTTGACAGACGGCGTAAACTGAACACCGTTCTTGTTGTCAAACACCACCTCACGCACCGTTGACGGATATTCCGGTGATGCGACCCTGTTGAGAACCACATTTCCGACAGCCACCTTGCCGTCAAAAATTTCGCCTTCGCTTTCGGCGGAAATTATCCTCGAAAGCCAGTAAAGGCTGTCATCCGCCTCAAACTCAGTGTTTGAAATATCCACCGTGAAAAGCGAGGAATCCCATGAAACTTCGCAGCCCGTCATTTCGCCGAGCGTCCGTGCGGGAATATATGCCGTGCCGTTTAATATACGGCAACCGTCCGCACCAATCCCCCCGACAGTAATTCCGCTTTCGCTGTAGTCCACATCAAATCCCAGTTTTTCCGCTGCGAGCCTGAGCGGAACATATGTTCTTCCCGATTCGATAAATGCGTCGTGCTGCATGAGAAACTCCCCGTTTATCCGCACATCCGCCGGGATATCGGCGCAAACCCTTCCTCCGGACAGTGCAATCATAATTGCGGCTGCCCCGAGAATTTTCTTTATTTTTTTCCTCATAAATTAAAACCTCCCGTATATTATGTTAACATAACACACAGGAGGAGTCAATGCAAAAAATATGGAATTGTTAATCAATATAAATCAATGCTTCATAATCTTGTTAATTTCGTTTCTGAAAGTTTCGATGTCCTTAAAATCACGGTAAACCGAAGCGAAGCGGATAAACGCAACCTCATCGACATCTTTAAGCTGTTCAAGCAGCATTTCGCCGATCTGGTCGCTGGTGATTTCACGCTCAAGAGTGTTATAGATTTTCGTTTCTATTTTAAATACCATGTCCTCAATCATATCAACCGAAATCGGGCGTTTTTCACACGCACGTGTAAGACCACGCATAATTTTCGAGCTGTCGAACGGTTCTCTGCGTTTGTCTTTTTTTATAACCATTATCGGGATGCTTTCAACCTTTTCATAAGTGGTAAATCGTTTGGCGCACTTAAAGCACTCACGCCTGCGCCTGATCGACACGCCCTCCTCGGTCGAGCGTGAATCGATAACCTTACTGTCAAGAGCACCGCAAAACGGACATTTCATAAGCATATCCTCCGAAAAATCAATTATTACATATAGTATAGCATAAAAAATGCGCTTTGAACAGTATTTTTTAAAAACTTGTTAAAATTGCACAAAAAAATTTTTTTCATTTTTTCTAATTTAATTGTGTTTATTGAAAATAATTGTTGACAAATACGGACAAATGGAGTATACTTCTTATAGATGTAATCGATTACATCGTAATTTTGACTACTGAAGTGAGGTCTTTATAATGAAGAAAAATGTAGTGGTTATCGGGTACGGGGGTCAGGGCGGCTGGCATGCCGATCACTGTCTTAAAAGCGATGTAGTTTCCCTTGCCGGTATCTATGACATCAAGCAGGAAAGAATGGAGCTTGCACAGTCGAAGGGTATTCACACATACGATTCCGCACAGCAGGCTTTTGACGATAAAAATGTAGACATTATCGTGGTTGCAACCCCCAACGATGTCCATAAGGAGCTTGTTATCAGCGCACTTGAAGCCGGGAAGTCTGTTGTTTGCGAAAAGCCGGTTGAAATGTCGGTTGCGGCGTTTGACGAAATGGTTGACGCCTCAAAGCGCAGCGGTTCGCTCTTTACGGTTCACCAGAACAGAAGGTGGGATGTCGATTTTCTCGGAATTAAAAAGATTATCGACAGCGGCGACATAGGCGCTCCGCTTAATATCGAGTCGAGGGTTCACGGCTCAAGGGGTATTCCGAGCGACTGGAGATGCCATAAGCAGTACGGCGGCGGCATGATTCTTGACTGGGGCGTTCACCTTATCGACCAGATGCTGCAGCTCAACACCACCGGCGTTAAAAATGTGTACTGCACAATCACCAATTACACCAATGACGAGGTTGATGACGGCTTCAAGCTTGAAATGTATTTTAATGACGGCATGAGAGGCTATGTTGAAGTAGGAACTTACAATTTTATTCCGCTTCCGAGATTCTATATGCAGTGCAAGAAGGGCACGGCAATCATTACCGACTGGACCAAGAATGCTCAGGTTGCAAAGCTTAAAGCATGGAACGAAAAGGAAGTTCTGCCGGTGCAGACCGCTGCCGGTATCACAAAAACCATGGCGCCGAGAGACGAAATCACCCTTGATACCTACGAGGTTGAAAGACCCGTTTCCGATGTTCATGATTTCTACAGAAACCTTGTGAAAGCTATCGACGGAATCGAGCCGCAGAAAATAAAGCTGCCCGAGGTCAGAGCGGTGCTGAAGGTTATGGAAGCTTGCTTCAAGTCCTCCGAAACCGGCACAAGAATCGAAATTGACGACAAATAAATTGCAAAAAAGCTCCCTGGAAAAGGGAGTTCAGCTTAGGGATTTACAAAAGCAAGTAATTTTTATCTGACACTCCTCAAGCGGTGCGAACGAAGAAAGACCACACATTAGGAATTAACCTTTTGTGTGGTCTTTTTCTGTACCTTTACTCGTTTTTTGAAAGCGTTTCAATTGCAACCTAATACAACTCTGCCCCATCTGAAAGTGTACACTTAAGAAAAGATATATCATCATCCAACCTGTATATTCTTTTTTCGCATATACTAATCACCTCTTTTTGTGTATAGAGCGTTATTCTACAAGACGATTTATTATTTTGATAATATTTATGTTTTCAAAATCATACTCAAATATTGATGCAATAATAATTTGGTTATCTGCAAAATCACGTTTGAGAATATCTACCATAAGCTGAACATTACTTTTATCAACCTCTTTTCCACTTGGTGAATCTAAAATAATTGGCAACTTAATATTCAAAGCTTTTTCAATTTCAATAATGTAGGCAAGGCGGAACGCAAAAACCATTTTGTGTAGTACAGCACCGGATAATTCCTTTAAATTTGAAGTGAATATATACGATGCCGCAATACTTTCTCCATCACCAACATCCAACTCTGTAGCATATTTAACCACATTTTTATAAAGTGATTGGGCAACATCATTACCTGTTTTTGTCTTCGAGGATATTTCTTGGCGAATTGCCTTTATCTCTTTTTCCAAACGTTTAATTTCTTTTTCAATTGCAACTGCGTTAATTGGAACAGATGCAATTTTTTTATCAAAAATTTCCATTAAGCTTTCGGATTCAAAAAAAGCAAGTTGAGTTTCTTCTTTTTCCTGTTCTTTTTGGAGACGTTCTAATTGCTTAACGACTTCCGACAACGAAGCAGCTACCATTTTTCTTTTTGCCACTAAAAAGTCGATTGTGTCTGCAAGCCCTACGATGTTATCTTCTGTAACTTGAACCATATCACCATTAGGTGTTGAGACTAATAGTTTTAATTCGGACACGAATCTCTTAAATCTTTTATTATCACTCAAAACCTGGTCTATTCGTTTTAATTCTTTTTTGATAGAAGATTGTTGCAATAATAATTGATTAATTTCCGCTGTAGAAGTCTCTGAATAATCATCGATAACAAGAGAACCTGCTTCAGAAAGAATTGTTTCCCGGTATTTTGCAACGCTAAACATCTGACGGTATTTATTTAATTCGCGAGATAGTTTTGTTTCCATATCAATGAGATTATGACAATCTCGATTTGAGAGTCCCCTTATAAGTTCTTCAATATTAAAGTGATTGCTGCCTATAGCACATCCTCTGTTCAGTAATGTCCAACCTTTCTCCTGATCAACATAAAAAGCTCCTAAAATATTATTTAAAACATCAATATTATTTGTGCCATATATTAAAGCGTGTAGCTCGTTTGCTTGCTCTGGCAGGACGTAAGTATTCTTTTCTTCGTTTATCCAAACAACAATATAATCTCGATTATTACGAAATAAAACGATTTCTCCGTTAGTTTCGCACCAAATCTTTAATTCAACCTCGCTTTGGTCGAATTTGAATTTGCGAGTATTCGGGATGTTGTACCCTAATCCGTATAATAAAAAACGGACGAGTGTTGTTTTTCCTTTGCTGTTTTTTTCGCTATATATAAGATTTACTTGCTTTGTAAAGTCAATCTTTCGTTCAAAAAAACCTTCTTTGATAGAGATGGAATTAATGTTCATAAATTCACCCCTTTTTTTATGTTGTTAATTGATATTCTTCTACGAACTATTGAATATAAAATGATTTTTACTAATCCCTCTTGTATTTCTGGGTCTATTCCATCAACCGAAAATTCATTAATATAATCTTTCCAGGTACATTTTACAAAATCACTAATTTTACCCTTTGTGTTTTGTTGGCATTTATAACTATTGTAGTCACTTAAAACTTTTGTAAAAAATTCTATTCGTTCACAATGATTATCAATTACACCCTTGTATTGATGAATTATTTCGTCGTACAAAGCCTCATCAAAATTCTCGACAAACTCATCATCGTATTTTTCTGCATCTGTAACAATTACCAAAATTGGCCATATAATATCTTTCTTGCTCAATATTATATTAGAATTTCTTTTTGTTCCGTTAGTGAATATGTCATAATGCCATATTTCCATAAGTTTTTTTCCTAAGCCGCTCCCACTTATATTTAAGGTTTCAATGAATTCGTTTATTTCTTGTAGAATATATTTATATTTTTCTTTAGCATCATCCGTTTCGAACGGTATGACTTGCACACAGAATTTATTAGTATCAAGAGGATTTTCGACTCCTTTTAAATATTCACAAACAATTTTTTGAGCAGATGGAGGCAATGTATCAAACGACCTATGGGCAGGTCCCCAAAAGGCACTTCTTGACTCATCATCGTTAAATGGATTGGGTGAGTTCGTTATAAATATTAGCTTTTCTGCATTGATTTCTTTGTCCCCTTCAGACAATGATTTTAGTGACTTTTTCAAATTTTTTCGAACATTTGAAAAATCCGAGCTACTGTTAACAACCGCTTTAGCTTGAGCCAATATGTACTTCTTGTTTGATAAACGCAATTCTATATCTTCGTAATTGCCTTCTAGTTTCAAGGATTCTAACTCTTTAATATTTTCAAGCATTAAAACAATTGCAGCATGTACCTGAAAATCAAACCCAAACAATACTGCATCCGCACGTCTGCTCACATTCTCACCTCCTAAAATAATTGTTCCCTCAAAGCACAAGCAATTATATATGCCAAATCCACGGGAACTGCATTACCTATCATCTTGTATCCTGTATCTACATCCGTGTAAATAAATTCAAAATCGTCTGGGAAACCTTGCAATCTTGCACATTCCCTTACTGTTAATCTTCTATATAATTCTTCTTTCCCCGGCACAAAGATGCGTTTGTTCTTTTCAATAAATTTCATTTTTGGAGCTTGCGGATGAAGCTGACATTGACGTCCGCTTGCTTGAACTGTAAAGCCTTGTTCGTTCCATGCACGAACTCTGTTTCGACTCATGAAAATTGTAGAATACGCACCTGTGAAGTACTCGTGGTTTAAAATTAACAATTTCCCATTTGTCTTGTTTTGTGGTAATGCAGGAATTGCAGTACCCACCAAGTCTCCAATAGCATCCTTCATTGTTTTCTTTTGATAGGAATATGGAGTTGTAGCTTTAGGAAATACAAAAGTCTTATTCAAATCCTTTCGTATACCGATATAAAATACACGCTTTCTGTCTTGCGGAACACCGTAATCCGCAGCATTCACCAATGTAATAGAAACATTGTAACCACAATCTTCGAAGCACTTAACTATATTTTTCACGGCATCAGAATGTCGGTTTGCAAGCATTCCTGAAACATTTTCTGCAAGGAAAAATTTCGGACGCTTGTCCTTTAAAATTCTAATATAGTCATAAAACAACTTTCCTCTGTCATCTTCAATGCCCCTCAAGGAACCTGCTTCACTCCAACTTTGACAAGGCGGACCACCTATAATTCCATCGACTTCACTCGGGAAATCAGACTCCTTAATATTACGAATATCTCCTTTTATTAATGGTGCAGTATGATTTTTTTCATATGTATCCCATATTGTCTTGTCAAATTCATTTGCCATAACAATATTGAAACCTGCTCGTTCAAAGCCTAAATCAAGACCTCCAGCACCTGAAAATAAACTTATTATATTCATTTAATACAACCTCCTATTTTTGCTTACATATTAACTCTAAAATCAGCTATTATCAAGTTATTCTATGATAATACTTGAATCTGTAACTGTATTATCGTCAATGTCGTCAGTTGTATCAATTCCGAGAGCATCAAGACATACTAACAATTTATCAGCAACCTCGTCACCTTTTGTAACAAGCGGTGCGTCAAATACAAGTCTACCATCAAGCTTGCCGTCGACAACATTCCAATCGACAAAAACAGACAAAGGTCTATTCCCATCATATTTTCCTTCAAAAGTTCTATAGTTCAATGCTTTACAAGCAAAATAAACAGTTGGTTGCATGTCAACATATTCTTCAATACTTACAATGTTATCTATAACAGATTGAGCATCGAATACATCTTCGTTAACCAACATAAAATTTGCAATACCAGAATCTCTTATAACTCGACCGTTAACTGATGCATTTCTTTTATCAGCAGGAAGATGAGTTCCTGCGTAAACATCAATTACTTGTTCGCGACTCAAATTTACAACCCCGGATAAATCTCCACCGCTTTTATTTAAAAGCTCATACTTCCATCCTAATGTTATGGAGCCTGCACCGGTTCTTTTATGAGATTTTTTATAAATCAAGGGTTTCGCATAAAAAGCATCTGCAATCCCCATAGTTGCATCAATAATTATATTTTCCCAATCCTCGCCTAATATGAGTTCAGCTCTTTCGGCATTAGTTTTGTTCTCTATGAAATCCGCATTTGTTTGCTTAAACGAAATTTTAAATTCTTGCTCTTGACCATTTGCTTCTGCAAGTATGTATATATCTGTTTTAGGCTCTCCTTTACGACAGGTAGGCTTACCACATTCTATAACTGCATATTCGTTGCCATCATAACAAAAAGTAATTCCTTCGTAAAACAGTTCCTTTATACCTCTTTCTGATGCACCAAAATTCGGCATTTTAACTCCTCCTTTATTTTCTCAAATAGTTCAATACCGTAAGAGCAGTATTCTTTACATGAACCTTTATATCTTCACTTTCCAAATCTTCTCTTGAAAACCACCGTAACTCTTTGCTTTCGGCTATCATTGGTAAAAACTCCGTTTGAGGACTTTTTCCAATATAAATAAAGTCAAGGAATTGTTCCTCGATATCCCCTTCATGATAAAGACAAAATGGAGCAGGCAACCTGTCCACTCGACCAATATCAAAATATGGTACATTTTCTGTTTCTACCAATGTAATATCTATCCCGGCTTCTTCTTTTGCTTCACGAATTGCCGCCTCATGTGGAAGTTCGTCAGGTTCTAAATGTCCGCCCACAGGAAACCAAGTATTATACTTTTTATGCATATGTAAAAGTACCTTGCCGTTGTTTACAATATAAACAGTAGCCGTAATCGATTTATTGTATATCATTTTATCATTCCTTTGATGCTGATTCTTTACTTTTTATCCAAGCATCAATTTCACTAATCTTGAACTTCCAAAGACGACCAACACGGTGGCACGGGATTTTTCCATCGGTTATCCATCTTTGTAGAGTATCCTTATTTATACCTATGTACTGAGCGATTTCTTTGCTTGAAACCCATCTTTCTAATTCAGTCATGATTATCCACCTTTCAGAGAGATAAGATAATTATATCACATTTTTGTTCGTTTGTATATAGTAAAATAGATTTTTGTATGTTTTTATATGTATTTTTTAAAGTCGTATTTATTACAGCTTAATTTTTTTGTCTTTTTTCAGATAAACACCCCCATCAAAATGCATCGGAAATCTCCGTAAGGTGAGAGAAGAAAAATTCTTTTGAGATTTTTTTAGGAAATACCCCCAATAAGGCTCAAAATTCTCCCATATATGAAAGGACATAAAATTTCTCCAATATTTTTCCTAAATGAGAATTTCATTTTCATTGGGTAATGTAAGGAAAATTCAATTTTTTCGCCCAAACCCTATTTTCATGTCCAGTGTATTAGTGAGGGGTGTTTAAAATAAATCGGATTTTTTAAACAAGGGGGTTCGAATTTGCTATCTGCATCGCATATGGGTACGGGAATGAATTTTTCCGAAGGCAAATCTTAATGTCCGTTGAGGAGTGAAAGCAAATGTTGAAAGGAGGTGGTCGGTATGAGAACAAAAACAAAAATTAACAAGAATGGAGTTGAAGAAAAATGCAAAAGATTACACTTTACACCGCCGGATGCACAGGCAATCCCAAGAACTGTATCTATAAAAACAAGGTAGTAGTTGCCTCATTGGATGACTTCTGCAAAGCTGTGAGTTATGACCATGTATTTGTAAAATACAGAGGTAACTATCGTAGTGTTAGCGGTTTTGTGAGTTCAAATTGTATAGCAATGGAATGCGACAATGACCATTCAGACAATGCTACCGATTGGGTTACCCCTACAGATATTGCAGCAACCTTTGTAGATGTCCCGTTCTATGTAAGCTATAGCAAAAGTCATAACAAGGTGAAAGGCTCACGCTCGGCTCGTCCTCGTTTCCATATTGTTTTCCCGATTACAACCATAACCGATGCAAAGCAGTATGAAAATCTGAAAACGGAAGTCCTACAACGCTTCCCATACTTTGACAAAAATGCTGTCGATGTTGCAAGATTCTTCTTTGGCGTTGAAGAACCCAAAGTAGATTTCTTTCCGGGAAATACATTAGTATCCGAGTTTATCGAAAACGGTGTAGATATCGATGTCATTCCCGAAGGTAGTCGCAACAGCACTCTTTCAAGATTCGCAGGTCGCATTGTAAAAAGATACGGCAAAGGAACTGATGCATATGAAATGTTTCTTGCCGAAGCAAAAAGGTGCGTCCCGCCACTTGAAGATGAAGAACTTGCTGCCATATGGAGAAGTGCCGAAAGCTTCGCAGATAAGGTTTCCTCCGAAGATGGATATATACCGCCGGAAATGTACAACTCTGAAGTGTTACTGAAACCCAGAGATTTTTCCGATGTTGGGCAAGCCGAGGTGCTTTCAAGAGAATACGCTGCTGAACTTAGGTATTCACCTTCAACCGATTACATCCGCTACAACGGAATGTATTGGGAGGAATCGAAATCCAAAGCACAAGCCGTAGCACAAGAATTAACATCCCGACAGTTAGAAGAAGCACAAGCAGAAATCACGAAGGCAAATAAGCTAATGAACGATACCGGAGCAACAGCACTAATCACGGGCGTGGGTAAAGCAAAGGCACTCTCGCTTTTTAACAAGGAGCAGAGTACTGCCTACAATATGCTCAGTAATGCTCTTGCATATCAGAGTTATGTTATCAAACGCAGAGAGTCAAAATCCATATCCGCAACATTGAAGGAAGCAAGACCGATGATTGAAATCGGTCAAGATGAGTTGGATACACATGAATATCTTCTCAACACTCCAAAAGGAACATATGACCTTCGCAAAGGTATAGACGGACTACGAGAACACAGAGCCGAAGATTTCATCACAAAAATAACCTCAGTATCACCCGGCACAGAAGTTTCGGAAGAATGGATGTCGGCACTTGATACCTTCTTCTGCGGTGATAAAGAGCTTATCAAATATGTGCAGCTGATTTCCGGACTTGCTACTATAGGAAAAGTAAATCTTGAAGCCTTGATAATTGCATATGGTGATGGAAAGAACGGAAAGTCAACCTTCTGGAATGTCCTCTCAAGAATTCTCGGTACATATAGCGGAAATATATCCGCCGACACCTTGACAGTAGGGTGTCGCAGGAATGTAAAGCCGGAGCTTGCAGAAGCAAGAGGCAAAAGACTTCTAATCGCAGCAGAACTTGAAGAAGGCACAAGACTTAGCACAGCAAATGTAAAACAGTTCTGCTCCACAGATGAGATATTTGCCGAAAAGAAGTACAAAGACCCATTCAGCTACACTCCGACACATACGCTTGTTCTTTACACAAATCATCTGCCAAAGGTAGGTGCGAGCGATTCGGGAACATGGAGAAGGCTGATAGTCATTCCGTTTAATGCAACTATCAGCGACAATTCTGACATCAAAAACTATGCCGATTACCTCTACGAAAACGCAGGCGAGAGCATCCTTGCTTGGATGATAGAGGGGGCAAGAATGGTAATCGATAAAAACTTCAGATTTGATGCACCGCTTTGTGTTCAACAAGCCATCAGCAAATATATGCAAGACAATGATTGGCTTGGTCATTTCATAGACGACTGCTGTGATGTGGATGAAAACTACAAAGAAAAGTCAAGCGACCTTTATTCCGAATACCGAAACTACTGCATCACTATGGGTGAGTTTGCGAGAAGTACAAGTGACTTTTATACGGCTCTTGAGAATGCCGGATACAAAAAGCATCGCACAAAGGAGTGTAGATACATCTTGGGGCTTCGCATCAAAGACAAAGTCCTTCCTTGCATCAGCGATTTCCGTGCTGCGTGACAATATGGTGACAGCCTATGACAGTCATATATATAAAATTTTAATATAATCAAAAAAATAAAAAGATATATAAAAGATATAGAAATGACCGTCAACAGTGTCACCCACACATATGAAAGGGGTGATGCCTATGATTGCAGAAGCGTGGGCATAGAAATAACAATAAAAACCAACTTAAAAAACAGAAAGGAATCATAATTATGAACTTCAGAATTTTCCACGGCGGAAAGCCGACATTTAACAAAAAGGACTTTGACAACAAAGACTACACCGGATTTGCGGTGTTCTACACCAAGAAAGAAAAGCCTGTGGCACTTATGCAGCATAAGACAAGAAATGTATGGAAGGTGCAGTACGGATTTTCTACTCTTATATTCGATAGCTATTCAAAGGCTATGGATTATTGCAAATCCCATTTCTATGACGAAAAGGGCAAGAAGATAAAATAAAGAAAGGATGCGTTATTATGCATTTAGACAGAAAGCTTGAGAAATACCTCAAGGGTGGTATTGATTTCGATACATTTCATCTTGTGTCCGTAGAACCTGTAAACGATGTATATGCCGTTATATTTCTTGCACCAAAAGTATTGGGAAGATTCCGATATTTTAATGTTCGTTATGGTGAACTTACAAGCAGATATTTTGCTACCATTGAATCGGCTACGAATTTTGCGGTAGAAAACGGCTTGATTTCAAGATTAAAGGCAAATGCAATTAATAACCGCTACCACAATGTTTACAGAGGTGGTAAGAATTGAAAACATCATACCACCCATTGATATGCATCAACTATGAGGATAAGCATTATGCTCCTTTTTTTCCGAGCGAAAGGAAAGAGGATATGAAATACTTCAATTATTATCTAACCCGCATATCAAACAAAACTTACAGGCTTTGTTCCAACGAGCCGAAACGATATAGCGATTACCAAGACTTCATAATTGATTGCCCATTTTGTGGGAGTCAACTTGAAATTATGGGATTCGCAACAAACCATTATGTGTTATCGGCATATTTGTGTACAAATCATAAGGAGGATTTTTAATTATGGAAACAACAAACTTATACAACTATTCATTTGAAAATGCACTCAGAGGAAAAACACCTCATGAGGTTCCTGAACTTTCGGAAGGCTATAGAAACAGCGACAATTCATACATTTTCCCAAAAGGCTTCAAAGGTGATTTTAACTCTGCTTTAAAAAAGGAAAATCTTTTCAGAAGATATGGAACTGATATGTATGTCAAGTATTGTCAGCAAGAAATACACGCCGTTCTTTCTACCGCAAAGGCAGACATTGTCCCGGAAGGAAGAGCGTATCCGCAGGACTCGGATGACTTTTCACAAATGCCGTTTAAGGCGTATAAAATTGCAACACTCTGCAAGGTCTCTGAAGTACTTATGCTCGATAAGAAATTCAATATTCAGAAATACCTTACCAATGAGTTTGCTCGTAGGTTCGGTCGTGCGGAAGAAAAATATTTTATAAATGGCACAGGCAAAGACCAGCCTACAGGAATACTGTCTGCCGCTGAAATTGGTGTGGAAACAACAGAAATCACATATGATGATGTAATCAAGTTGTTCTTTAGCTTAAAATTCGAGTATCGTAAAAATGCGGTGTGGGTTATGAATGATGAAACGGCATTTAAACTCCGCACATTAAAAAGCAGCACCGGGGATTATCTTTGGAATCATAATAGCGATACTATACTTGGCAGACCCGTGGAAATATCTATGTATATGCCGAATGACGAAAATGGCAACAAACCTATTTTCTTTGGTGACTTGTCATTCTACTGGATACTCCAAAGGGACAAGCTTGCCGTTAAAACCCTAACAGAAAAATTTGCTTTGCAAGGTGCAATCGGTTATGCCGCGATGGAAAGACTTGATGGCAAACTTATCAGAAGCGAAGCTGTGAAAACCCTTAAAATCACAGCATAAAAACACATTGGTGGTATGCCCCATAACCAATGTTTGATTATGGGGTATATTACCCCTTTGATTTCGCTTTTTTTGTGCGTGAAGGGGGACGCCCGTTGTTCATAGAAGTAGTCGTAGAGATTGGACCACCCCTACCCCTGAAGAGAGGAGTTATATATGGAAGAGAAAACAATACATATCGCTGAGAAACAAATCGGTGATACCATTTATATAGTAGAGTCTGCGGTCAGCAGCAATGCCAAAGAGACCGCTTACAACAAGCTGAAACGCTTGATTTTAAATGACACAAATAGTGTACAAACAAAGAAAGTATCTTAGTTCAAAATATATCTTGATATCTTCGCAGTAATACGATAATATGTAGTACCGCTTGAAGATTGTCAGAAAGGAGGTAGAAATGGATATTAATAACAGACAATCTTCATCTGCGAAGATTACAGATAATAAAATAACAGCCTTATATTGCAGACTCTCAAGGGATGATGAATTGCAGGGTGACAGCAACTCAATCATAAACCAAAAGGCTATGCTTCAGAAGTATGCCGATGACAATGGCTTTGGAAACACTCAAGTTTTTGTAGATGATGGCTACAGTGGCACAAACTTTGACCGTCCTGATTGGCAAAGACTTATTTCCCTCGCGGAAGATGGCAAGATTGCAACCGTCATTGTAAAGGATATGAGCCGACTTGGCAGAGACTATCTTAAGGTAGGCTACTATACGGAAGTTTTCTTTCCCGGTATGGATATTCGCTTCATAGCAATAAACAACGGAGTAGATAGTTCCAATCAGCAAGACAGTGACTTCACTCCCTTCCTAAATATCATCAACGAATGGTATGCAAAGGATACAAGTAAGAAAATTCGTGCCGTATTCAAGGCAAAGGGAGAAAGCGGTAAACCACTGTGTACCAATGCTCCATATGGGTATGTTAAATCCCCGGAAGACAAACATCAATGGATAGTTGATGAATCTGCTGCTCAAGTGGTACGAGAGGCATTCAAAATGTGTGTTAATGGATACGGACCCACCCAAATAGCAAATATTTTCACAGAGCAAAAAATTCCAAATCCTACGGCACACGCAAAAATGCACGGTCGAAACATTCCTGACAATAGGATTTACACTGATGATTACACTTGGCATGACAGCACAATTGTACGTATGCTTTCAAGGCAAGAATATCTTGGGCATACAGTAAATTTTAAGACCTACCGCAAATCGTATAAGAACAAGAAACAAATGAAAAACGATGAATCACAATGGCAGATTTTTAAGAATACACACGAAGCTATTATCGACCAAGAAACATTTGATATTGTGCAGCGTATACGAGCCGGCAGGCGAAGGCTCACACCTATGGGTGAGATGCCGATACTCTCCGGGATGTTATACTGTGCCGATTGTGGAAAGAAGCTATACCAAGTTCGTTGCACAACCATGAAGCAAAAAGAATACTTGGTGTGCTCTACATACCGCAAGGTCAAAGGCGGATGCACCTCGCATCAAATACAGAATGAAGCTGTAGAAACTTTACTTCTTGATGGCATTCGCAGTATTACGGCATTTGCAAGAGAACACGAAAATGAATTTGTAGAACTGGTCACAAAAAAATGCAGAGCTGATGTTGAAAGAACTCTGCGAGATAGTAAGCGTGAACTTGAACAGGCACAGGCTCGTATTAACAAACTCGATGAAATAATTCAAAGGTTGTACGAAGACAACATTGAGGGCAAGATATCAGATGAGCGTTTTGCTAAGATGACTGTAAATTATGAGGCAGAGCAACAAACTCTTGAAAGCAGAGTTGTGGAACTCAAATCCGCTATGACGAAAGATAAGGCAAATGCTGACAATGCAGAGAAGTTTCTGAAACTTGTGAGAAAGCACACGGACATAAAAGAACTCACGGCAGAAATACTCCGTGAGTTTGTGGAAAAGGTTTATGTATACCAAAGTGAAAGAGTTGATGGCAAAAAGGTACAGCGCATCAAGATTGTTTACAACTGCATAGGTGATTTTCAAACACCACCCACAGAACATGAAAAAACGGCATAGCCGAGTTTCGCCTATGCCGATAATTTCCGGGATTAAAAATCCCTAAGACGCACCCTCTAACCAGGGAGCTTTTTTTATCTGTTATCCGATTTTTTGAGCGTTTTTTCAAGAAAAAGCTTTCTTGTTACAAAATTGTAGATCATCACGATGAATGACGAAACAACCTTGGCAAACAGCTTCCAGGTGTCGGAAGGGTGTATGTTAAGGGAGTAATCGATAATCAGATGAATCAGCACACTGTATATAATCTCGGTTAAAACAAGCCCGATTGCGCTTAAAACAGCGAACACGAACATGGTTGCGCTGCTGTTTTTCTTTTTTGCATCGAACACCCAGCGGATGCTGAAAATATAGTTGTACACAAGCGTCAGAATAAAAGCCATGGCAAGTGCGATGTTCTGGTTTATACCGCATTTAATAAAAATCCAAAAAAGAAGTGTATCCAGAATAAACGCCGTCGTCCCGATAACGCTGAAACGCAGCATCTGCCGTACAAGTCTGTGATTTTCAAGAAAATACGAAGTTTTATTCTTCACCGATTTCATTTTCATTATCATCACCGTCATCAAACAATGCGTCCGCAAATTCTTTGGGGTTGAAGTACTGCAAATCGTCGATACCCTCGCCAACCCCGATAAGCTTAACGGGTATGCTCTGCTCGTTGTTAATAGCGATGACCGCGCCGCCCTTTGCGGTGCCGTCAAGCTTGGTGAGGACTACGCCCGTTATGGCTGCCGTTTCGCCGAACAGCTTAGCCTGGGAAAGGGCGTTCTGCCCGGTTGTTGCGTCCAGAACCAGCAGCACCTCTTTTGCGGCGCCGGGGAGTTCCCTTTCGATAACCCTGAAAATCTTGTTAAGTTCGTTCATGAGGTTAACTTTGTTGTGGAGCCTGCCTGCGGTATCGCAGATAAGCACATCGGTGTTTCTTGTTTTTGCGGCGTTTACAGCGTCAAAAATCACGGCGGCGGGGTCAGAACCCTCGCTGTGCTTGATAAGGTCAACGCCGGCACGGTCCGCCCAGACTTCCAGCTGTTCGATTGCGGCTGCTCTAAAGGTGTCGGCGGCGGCAAGCAGAACATTTTTGCCGCTGTTTTTAAGTAATGACGCAATTTTGCCTATCGATGTGGTTTTGCCAACGCCGTTGACGCCGATTACGAGAATAACCGAAGGCTTAGTCGAAAGGTTAAGTTCTGCCGCATCGGAGCTGAGCATATCGTAAATAATCGCCTTAAGCTCCGCTTTTACCCCGTCTGCGTCCTGAATATTCTTGGTCTTGACGGTGTCACGCAGCCGCTCAATGATTTCCATGGAGGTGTTAACGCCGACATCCGCCGTGATGAGCGCCTCTTCCAGTTCCTCAAAAAGCTCCTCATCAACCTTTCTGAAAACCTTGAACACCTCGTTAACCTTCTGTGAAAAATTCTCACGGGTCTTGGAAAGACCGCTCTTTAATTTATCAAAAAATCCCATAATTAGCCCCTTTTAGTTAAGTTTTATTTTTTTGTCAAGCTCGGAGATATCAAGCTCAAGCATTTCCGAAATACCCTTTTTCGGCATTGTTACACCGTAAAGCTTGTCTGCCGCCTCCATGGTGCCCCTTCTGTGGGTTACGACCATGAACTGCGTGTTTTCGTTCATAATTTTGAGATACTCTGCGAACCTGTAGACATTTACATCGTCAAGAGCAGCCTCGATTTCGTCGAAAATACAGAATGGTGCCGGTCTTGTTTTGAGAATTGCAAAAATAATAGCGATAGCGCAAAGTGCCTTTTCGCCGCCGGAAAGCAGCATTAAATTCTGAAGCCTTTTTCCGGGCGGCTGAACATCGATGTCAATTCCGCTTTCGAGGACATCCGATGGGTCTGAAAGCTTAAGTTCAGCTTTGCCGCCGCCGAAAAGAAGCCTGAAAGTTTCGGCAAAATGAGCGTTTATGATTTTGAACTGCTCCGAAAAAACGGTTTTCATAAGGTCCTGCATATCGGCTATGGTTTTTTCGAGAGCACTTTTTGCCTCAACGAGGTCGTTTTTCTGCCCGGAAAGGAATTCGTAGCGCTCCTTAACGGACTTATACTCCTCAATTGCGTCAACATTTATAGAGCCGAGAGCGGAAATCTGCCGTTTTATGCCCGAAATCTCTGTTTTCGCCGCCGGAACACTTTCGATTTCGCACTTGAACTCTGCCGCCGTAATATAAGTTAAGCCGTAATCGTCCCAAAGCTTGTTTACGATAACGTCCGATTCCATTTCGCTCTTGTTTTTGCGTGTTTCGAGCTTTGAAATCTCGGTCTGAATCGCAGAGAAGCGTTCTCTTTCCTGTTTTACAGCTGCCTGTTTGGCATTTATTTCCTCGCCCCTTGCCTGTTTTCTTTCCTCGATTTCGGACATTCTTTCCCGTTTTTGTTCTATCTCGCCGTTCAAAGCGTCTATTTTTTTTAGCTTAATTTCGATTTCCGACGAAAGAGCGTTGTTTTTAAGCCGCAGTGCTTCGCATTTTTCCTTTGCCGCAGAAGCCCTGCTCATCGCTGCCGAATAAGCAATCTTAAGCGAATTTATGCGCTCGCCCTCAACCGCCGCAGCCTTTTCCGCATTAAGCGCCTCGGTTTTTGCTGCCGATACTTCCTCTGCGGATTTTCTTTCATTCTCGGCGGCAATCTCGTACTTCCGTTTAAGTTCTTCCGAAGCCTCGCCGAACTTTTTGTTTTCCGCCGTAAGCTCGCAGAGTCTTTTGTGCCTGTCCGCCGTCTGCGTTTCTATTTCGTCAATTCTTGCTTTTGCGCTTTTTGCAAGCTCGCGGTTTTTCTCCGCCTCGCCGCTCTCACGGGTGATTTCGTAGTTTATCCTGTTGTCCTCCGCCGCAAGCGCCATGATATCGGCGTCGGTTTGCCTGATATTATCTTCGGTTTCCGAAAGCAAGAAATATTTTTCATCAAGAATCTTTTGCGTTTCGGCATTTTTGGATTTAAGCCTGTCCACCGCCGCCGAAAGCTTTTCACATTCTTCGATAAGCTGCTGTTTATCGCCTGCACGGGTTAGAATACCGTTTGACCTGCCCGAGTTTCCGCCGGTTATAGAGCCGCCCGGAGAAATGATTTCGCCCTCGAGAGTTACTATTTTGAAACGATACGAACACTTTTTCGCCATTTTCACGGCGTTGTCGATGTTATCCGTAACCGCCACCGCACCCAGAAGACTTGAAACGATATTTTTGTAAGCCTTGTCATAGCCGCAAAGCTCGGACGCAAGCCCCAAAAAACCGTCAAAACCGCTTAAATCCTCGTCAAATTTCCGTGGCTTCACCGATGTGAGCGGTAAAAAAGTAACTCTGCCGCCCCTGGTTTTTTTAAGATATGCAATCGCCGCCTTTGCGTCCTCCTCGGTACCGGTAACGATGTTTTGCAGCGCACCGCCGAGAGCCGCCTCGATTGCGGCGGTATATTCTTTTTCAACCGTAATCAGCCTTGAAAGCGGAGCATGTATATCGGCATTTTTCAGCGCCGACCCCGCCGCCTGCATTACTGATTTTACGCCTTTCTGATAGCCCTCGTATTCGTTTTCGAGTTCGGTGAGCATTTTAATTCTGTCGGATTTCATGTTAAGCAGCGACAGCTTATCGCTGAGCATCTGCCCGTCCGAACCGCACTTTTTTTCAAGCTCCGAAATTTCGGAATTTATTTTTTCCTTTTTTATTATAAAATCGTGCTTTAAGCGTTCTTTGGCGTTTGCCTCCTCCGAAAGCTTCTTTGCCGCAGCTTTAAGCTCCGCAATTTTCGCTTCGGATTCCGCTGCGGTGTTTTCGGCACCAACCAACTGCGCATGATAGTTTTCGGAAAGAGCGTCCGCCCCGGAGAGTGCAGCGCGGATTTCTGCGGTTTCCGCCGAAGATAGGGAGAGCGCCTCGTTTGCGCCGCTGAGCTCCGCCAGTGCCGCATCGCGCAGCTTTTGATTTTCCAGCTGTTTTTTTTCGAGAGCCGAAAGCTGCGCTGCATATGCCAAAGCCGATAATTTCAGCGCTTCAACCTCTTTTGTTTTGTTTTCGGTTTCGGAAAGCCTGTCGGCTGCTTCTGCCGAAGATTCGGAAACCTCGGTTTCAAGCTTTTCAATTTCGGCTTTGTTATCCTCAATCGTTGCACGGCAAGTCTCAATCTCGCTGCGGTGCAGCTTTATGCTGCCCTCAAATGAGGTTATGTCCTCACGCACACCTGCGATTTCAGCCTCGGTGGTTCCGATTGATTCGTAAAGAGCGCCGATTTCCTTTTCGAGAGATTCGAGCGCAGCGCCGCACTCCTCCGTGCTGATGTTAAGCCCCCGAAGGCTCACATCGAGTTCCGCAAGAGCCCGCTTCAAGGAATCGAGATTTTCTATGGAAACAGTCGCCTCAAGCTTTTTCAACCTGTCAGAAAGTTCCAGAAACCGCTTTGCCTTTTCCGATTGCCTAAGAAGCGGCGCAAGGCGGCTTTCAAGCTCGCCGGTAATGTCGGATATTCTTTCGAGGTTTGCCGTTGTGCCGTCAAGCTTCCTCTGCGCCTCGATTTTTCTGTACTTATACTTTGAAATACCTGCCGCTTCCTCAAAAACTCTGCGCCTGTCCTCGGACTTATTGCTTAAAATCTCGTCAATCTTACCCTGGCCGATAAGCGAATAACCGTCCCTGCCAAGCCCGGTGTCCATAAAAAGTTCATGCACATCCCGAAGCCTGACCGAGGCACGGTTTATAAAATATTCCCCGTCACCGGAGCGGTAAACGCGCCTTGTGACGGTCACTTCATCATACTCGATATTAAGCCGCTTGTCCGAATTGTCAAATGTAACCGAAACCTCAGCAAAACCGAGAGGTTTTCGGGCGTCGGTGCCGCTGAAGATGACATCTTCCATCTTTGCGCCCCTAAGCATTTTGGCGCTCTGCTCACCGAGAACCCACCTTACAGCGTCCGTAATATTGCTTTTTCCGCTGCCGTTCGGCCCTACAATCACCGTAAGACCCGATGTAAAATCAAGCCTGATTTTATCCGGAAACGACTTAAACCCTTGCATTTCCAGTTTTTTTAAATACATCCTATCGTTCCATTTCTGTCCAACTGTTCAGATAGTCCATGAACTGCCGGATGTTCATGATTGTTTCGCCTGCCTGCCTCTCCGTTATGCCGGAGGTATTCTCCGCCTCGGCGGCAAGGCTCAAATATTCATTGCGGTAATTTTCAAGCATTTTTTGGTCGTCATCATTACCGTTTTCCTTAATCCATTCTTCGGTATGCGACCACGCTGCGTCAAGCTCAACCTTCGCCTGTGAAACAGACGCAAGCATTGAAGAATCTGCCGCTTTTTCCTCATGCTGTTTTTCCTCGGACTCAATCGGCGTTTCTTTTTGCCCGGAAAGGTCGATATCGGCATGGGTTGCGGGATTCGGCGGGTCATAGAGAGCACAGAATGTAATCCCGGCAGCGATAATCGCAATGATAATCGCCGGAAAAATCACTTTTGAAAACAAACCCTTATCGGTTTTATCAGCCATAGCGGTCACCTCCGAATTTAGTAAAAAAGCCGTATTTACGGTGCTGAACCGAAATACGACCTTATTTGTTGCCCGTAATTTTAAGTACGAAAACCATATTCCCGATTATATTGCACGGGTGATTTTACCCGAACGAATACATCTTGTACAAACATGTTTTGTTTTAACCGCACCGTTTTCGATTACGCGGATTCTTCTTACATTGGGAGCCCAGGTTCTGTTGGATCTTCTGTGAGAATGAGAAACCTTAATACCAAAAGCCAGACCCTTACCGCATACATCACACTTAGCCATTTATATTACACCTCCTAAAAATACAACTCCGATTATTCTATAATAACAGATTTTCAACAATTTTGCAAGTGTTTTTTGAAAAAAAGTTAATTTTTTTCAGAAAACACTGCAAACACTCATATATTATACACCATTTTGGTTAATCTGTCAAGACAATTACATTAAAACCTGCCGCCTGAGCTTTTGCCGCAGCGGTGTTAGCCTCGCCCTGAGATGAAAATGTACCGATTGTAACATGATAAAGTCCGCCGGAAGCGCTTATGCTTGCGGAAAATCCTGCAGCCTGTGCTTTTGCGACCTTGTTGTCTGCGTTCTGCTTTTCGGCGTAAGCGCCTATCTGAACCGTATATTTTGCAGTTTGCGGTGCAGGAGCCGGAGCGGCAGCCTGTGTATTTTGCTGCGGTTTTTGAGCAGGTTTCGGCTGAGCTGCCGGAGCTGCGGAAGATGCAGTTCCGGCAGGTTTTTGCTCCGTCTGAGTATTTTCCTGCTTATTTTCCGTCTTGGGCTGCTCTGGTTTTTTGTCTTCTTCCTTTTTGGCGTCCTCTTTTTTCGGTTCTTCGGTCTTGGGGGCGTCCGATGAAACATCGCCTATAGCCTTAATCATGCTTTTGGCGTCGGTGTTCTCGGGGTCAAGCTCAAGCACCTTTTCATAGTAGGCTTTTGCCGCAGCCTTTTCGCCGCTCGTGTAGGATTTGCTGCCGAGAGTATATAAATAGGAAGAAACATTTGCAGCAATATCCTTGCTGCCTGTTTTTTCCTCACCTATTTTAACCGTTTCGAGAGCCTTGTCCACCTGGTCCATATGAAGGTAGCACATAGCCTTTTGCTCGTAAACCGACACCTCATCGTCCTTACATTCAAGCACCACCTCGCAGCAGTAAAGAACCGTCTGATATTCC
>JAXGBA010000090.1:0-15421 GCA_034186235.1 Clostridia bacterium
ATGAGTTTCAAGAATCGGGGGTTTGTCAACATCGCGTTCCGGCACGATTGAGTTGCTCGGAACAGGTACCATTTTAGACATATCAGTTTACCCCCCGTTCTGTATTCTTTTTTCTTTTAAGCTTGTACATAAGCACTTCCCGTACCTGCTTTGCCTTTTCGCTGTTTGTAAGCAGCATTACCAATATAAGAACAACCGCATATATAAGCATTCTGTAATCCGCAAGACCTCTCAAAAGCTCGGGAAGCATATAGAGCGCCGCCGTTGCAATGATTGTTCCGGGAATGTTGCTCATACCGCCCAGCACAACGAACACCAGAATGAGAATCGATGTGTTGAAATCAAACTTTTTAGCGGCAATTGTGGAGAAATTCATAGCATACATTGCGCCTGCCATACCAGCAAGAAACGCAGATGTAATAAATGCCGTAAGCTTATATCTTGTAATACCGATACCGATTGATTCTGCGGCGATTCTGTTATCGCGGATAGCGGTAACCGCTCTGCCGACTTTGCTGTTTACGAGGTTCAGGACGATAAACAGCGAAAACAGGATAAGAATTACGCCCGATGTGAATGTGGCGATTTTGGTTATCCCGACCGCCCCTTGCGGCCCGTTCAGTATAACTTTGCCGTTGACAAGCCCAAGCTGGTCGATACCCTTCATATTAACATGAAGCCCTGCTTTGTCAATGCCGACATAAACACAGTTTATGATATTTTTAATAATTTCGCCGAAAGCGAGTGTAACGATAGCAAGATAATCTCCCCTGAGCCTCAGAACAGGGATACCGATTATAAGCCCGGCAATACCGGCAAAGATACCGCCTACAACAACCGCAATCAGCAGCTGAAGCGCCGGTTCGGTTACGGAGTCCTTAATACACGCAACAGCGATTACGCCCGAAAATGCGCCGACACTCATAAACCCGGCGTGTCCGAGGCTGAGTTCCCCGAGGAACCCGACCGTAAGCGTAAGCGAAATTGCCATAACCACATATGTGCAGATAGGCACCAGCTGACCGCTTATCGAGTTACTGATATATCCGGTGCTTTGCAGCGGAAAAAGTATTGCAAATGCAATAATAATCAAGCCGTAGGATTTGATGTTTGTCAAGGTGAATTTATTTAAGCTTTTAATTTTATTCATAATTTGCACCTCACACCTTTTCCGTAATTTTCTTTCCTAAAATTCCGGTCGGTTTAACAAGCAGAACGATTATAAGAACCGCAAACACGATTGCATCCGAAAGAGATGTGGAAATATAGGATTTGCTGAAAATCTCGATAATACCGAGAAGTATACCGCCGATCATAGCGCCGGGGATAGAGCCGATACCGCCGAAAACCGCAGCGGTAAACGCTTTTATGCCGGGCATTGAACCTGTTGTGGGGACAAGCGTGGGGTAAGCCGAGCAAAGAAGCACCCCGGCGATTGCCGCAAGTGCGCTGCCGATTGCAAATGTTACCGAGATGGTCACATTAACATTTATACCCATAAGTTCTGCCGCATCCTTATCCTCGGAAACGGCACGCATTGCCTTACCCATTCTGGTTTTTTTCGTAAAGAGCACAAGGGCTGCCATGATTACGATACACGCCGCAACGGTTATAACGGTTTCGGCGGTTATAATAAGCTCTCCACCAAACAGCGAAAGCGAACCGAACGGAACAACCGTGCTGAATACCTTAGGAGCACTCCCCCAGATAAGCAGCGCAATATTTTGCAGAAAATAACTTACACCGATAGCGGTAATGAGAACCGCAAGCGAGCCGGCTCTGCGAAGGGGTTTGTACGCAAGCCCCTCAATCAGGATACCAAGCAAGGTGCACACAGCCATCGCAAAAAGAATTGAAATAACCGGCGACCACCCGAGATAGGTGGTTGTGCAAAAAGACGCATACGCACCGACCATAATAACATCGCCGTGCGCAAAGTTAAGCATCTTTGCAATACCGTAAACCATCGTATATCCTAAGGCAATTATTGCATACACACTGCCAAGGCTTATACCGTTAATTAAATTAGAAATAAAAGTCATCTGTCATACCTCAAATCATAGGCGAAGGCATAAGCCGCCCGCATAATTCCTAAATAGCAGAAAATGAGGAGAGCCGAACGCCTCCTCGTTTTCTGCAATACGCAATAATCAGGTAACTGTTTACATACCTACATAAACACCGTTTTTAATTACCATACCCTTAGGTGCCTTTGAAACTTCGCCGGAATCCTTCCAGTGCATATTTTCACCGGTAAGACCATTGAATACAAAGTCGCTTGAAGTAAATCTCGAAATAAGCTTGTCGCAGATGTCGCTTGCGCTCATATCCGCTGTAATTCCTTCAGCTTTGCAAGCTTCGTAGATTGCATATACGCAGTCGTAAGCGTCAGCGGCAAACTGGTTAGGTGTTTCGCCGAATTTTTCTTTGTACTTTGTAACGAAGTTCTTTGTAAGGTCATCTTCCGCATCGGCTGTGAAAGGTGTAAGAAGCATTACG
Organism: Clostridia bacterium; assembly: GCA_034186235.1. Lineage (GTDB taxonomy): Bacteria > Bacillota > Clostridia > HGM11514 > HGM11514 > CAKSKB01. Next base: position 2,500 of record JAXGBA010000090.1, read on the forward strand.
CCTTCTGCTAAAGAGGTGTCAAAGTTTTCGAGTGTAAGAATACCATCCATGCCGTCAACACCGAAGAACTTGGGTTCATACTGCATTGCCTTTGCCTGCTTTAAGATAAGCGAAGCGGGGGTATAATATATCGGAAGGAACACAAGATCCGCATCGGAAGCCTTGATTTCGGAAAGCTGAGAGTTGAAGTCGTTTGCGGAGTCATCGGTAAATGTCTTAACGCATACGATTTCAAGACCTTCTTTGTCGGCTTCTGCCTGGAACTTCTGATAAATACCTGTTGAATAAGCGTCGGAGTTGTTGTAAATTACAGCAATCTTCGAGCCGAGGTTCTGTTCCTTGATGTATTCAGCGGAAGCAACACCCTGGTTAGGGTCTGTAAAGCACATCTGGAACATTGACGCCTTACGCTGAATCGTAATATTACCGTTCTTGTCGGGCTGACCGCCGAGAACATCGGTTGACGAAGCGGAAGGAGTGATTGCAAAAATGTGGTCTGCATCAATTTCCGTCGAAACAGCGATGCAGGGCTGAGTTGTAACGGTACCGAGAGAAATCTGCATTCCCCAGTCCTTAAGGTTGTTGTATGCGTTTACCGATTTTTCGGCATCGTTTTCATCATCCTGGTATTTAAGCTCAAACTTAAGGTCGCCTTTTGCGTTAACTTCTTCGAGGGCAATTTCAGCACCGTTTTTAACTGCCTGTCCGTAAATAGCAGCGCCGCCGGTAATCGGGCCTATTGCACCGATTTTAATCGCATCCGAATCGCCCTTTTTTCCGCAGGCGGAAAAACATGTCAGCAATACGGCAAAAACCGTAGCGATGCTTATCAGTTTTGTGACTTTTTTCATACCAATTACCTCTTTCTATATTATAATAATAAAAATGTTATCACATTTTTTCCCGTCTGTCAAGAGTATCGGGAAAATCAAATTAATTATTGTGCAATAATCCTAATTTTGGGGTAGTTAAACCGCATTTAAATCGGACATTTTTTTACATAAAACAGCACAATATTTAAAATACGGCATCGCATCTGGTTTTCGGTATTATTCCACTGAAATAGGACGAATATACATTTGCCTGAATTGTTTTCTGTATTGTTCCGGAGAACATCCTTTTTGCTTTTTGAACCATCTGGAAAAATACGAAAGCTCACAAAATTCAAAGCGGTCCGAAATTTCCGAAAGCGACAGATCCGAATAAATCAGCAGCTGCTCCGACTCGGACATAATTTTTCCGTGAACATACTGTTTTACCGTAATTCCGTTATCTCGCGAAAAGCTTTTGGTGAAAAAGCCGGTCGAATAATTTGTGTTTTCGGCAAGCTCCTTGATTCTTAATTTCATAGACAAATGCTCGGTTATATATTTAAACACATTTTCATACTTTTTTGCCAAAGTTATATGATTTGCAAGGTCGGCTCCGCTCATGCGGAGAAATTCTTCGATAAATTCCATGCATAGGTCTTTGAAGCGAAATGTGGAAAAGTAATTATCGTCAACAAAAAGCCTCTCGGCATAAGCCGTACTTTCGTGATTTCCGCTCAGGATAAGGGGCTTTGAAACCGAACCGAAAAGGTCATTGAAATTGCCGAGATATATATTAAAAAGCAGGGTTATTTCCTTTGAAGGTTCGGTATATTCCCAGCTGCATTTCACATGATTTCCGATTACAAACACATCACCTGCGGCAAGCTCTGTCCTTTTTCCGCCGAAATCAAGCACCGCACCGCCTTCTATCAGGAAATGCAGAGAATTTATCGTATGCTGAAAATCCTTATCGCAAAGCGTGCGGCTTACAAATCCCGGTCTGATTTCGGAATAGTTGTGGTCCTTCAGTTCCATCGACAGATTGTTGAACAAAAACTGCATATCCTCACTGCGAAGGCTTATAAATTCAAATTCTCCCGTGTTTTTGTCGTAAGTTCCACCTGATTTTATCACAAAAATCGCTCCTCCTAAAAATTAAGGGAATAAAAAGTCAAATTCTGTTCCCTTTTTGTCATTGCAAAAACATTATATCACATATATAATAAAAAAACAATAACTGTTTGGAGGATAAACAAATGAATTGCAAAATTACATACAAAAACGGTACAACGGGATACATGGAAGCCGCAATTGAAAAGACGGATAAAAAGCTGTCCGCGGTGATAGCAAAAGAAAACATTCCGGCAGACTGCGCCTGCATTGATTTTCTGCCCGATTTTTTGGTCAGCGAAGAAGACAGCGAAGGTTATGCGGTTGTTCCGAGGGGCACAAAAGAAGGCGGAACCATGCTTTGCCGGTTTACAAATCGTGAAAACTGCGAATATATGGCAGACAGCAATACCATGCCGGTTTTCGGATTTAAAACTGCGGAAAAAACGATTTTTGCAGTTGTTTCCGGCATGACGTTTGAGTATAGGGCCGTTGTCGGGGTGAGGGACGCAAAACATTACCTTTACCCAAGGTTTTTCGTTGACGGGAAGACAAATTACGAGGACATCTGCGTTGATTATTACACATTGCCGCTCGGAAGCGGTTATAACGAAATGGCGGAATTTTATCGGGAAATGAAAAAGCCTATACCTCTTTCGCAAAAAGCAAGGGCACGAAAAGAGGTAGAATATGCGGCAAAAGCTCCCGAGGTAAGGATAAGGCTTGCATGGAAGCCCGTCCCGTCGCCCGTTAAATGCCAGACGGAGGAAAACGAGCCTCCGGTTGTTGTGGGCTGCACTTTAGAGCGTGTTAAAGACATAATAGACGGTCTTTTCGAAAGAGGGGTCAAGGAATGCGAAATCTGCCTTGTGGGCGTCGAAACAAAGGGACATGACGGTAGATGGCCGCAGCTTCTTCCCATAGAAAAATCAATCGGAGGACAGGAAAAGCTTGAGGAAATATGCAGATACGGTCAGTCCAGGGGCTATCAAATGGTTGTTCACACAAACAGCTCGGAAATGTATCAGATTTCCGCCGACTGGAACGAGGATGATTTAATCGTAACCCACGACGGAGATTATTCAAAAGACGAAATTCTGTGGGGCGGCGGACAGCCCTATCACATCTGCCCGAAACAGACAGTCAGGTTTAATGACAGAAATCTTGAGGATATTAAAAAGATGGGATTTAAGGGGCTGCACTATATCGACGTTTTCACAAATTTTCCTCCACGCAACTGTTACAGCAAAAAGCACCCGATGACCGCCCGGCAGTCCGCCGAAGTAATCTGTTCAATCGGCAAAAAGGCGGAAGAACTTTTCGGAGGCTTTGCCTGCGAGGGCGGCTTTGACTATGCGGCAGATGTTCTTGATTACGTGCTTTACACCTCCTATAACCTTTACGGAAAGCAGCACCCCGTATGCGATGAAACAATCCCGTTTTGGCAGCTTGTTTTCCATGGCTCGATTTTATACAATCCTTCGACCGAAACGGTCAATTATTGTGCAAAGGGCGAAAAAAGCCATCTAAAATTCATCGAATACGGCGGCAGGCCGCTCGGATATTTCAACTCAAAATATGTTGACGAAGGCGGCTGCGGCAACTGGATGGGCGAAGAGGATTTGCTTTGCGGCACAGACGAGCAGCTTGCGGATTCGCTTGACAAAATCAAAGATATGTACGATGAATATCAAAAGCTGTATCTGCTGCAGTACGAAAAAATGCTCAGACACGAAAAAATATCGGACGGCGTTTACAAAGTGACATATTCCGACGGCACAACAATAACCGTCGATTATAACAAAGAAACGTTCAAGGTGGAAAAACCATGCGAAAAAATATAACGCTGAGTCTTGCGGCGCTGTATCTTTTTCCGTGGGGAATACAGTGTCTTGCCGATAATTTTATTTCGGTTTATACCGAGCGCCTGCCCTTTGCGACCGCAGGAACCGTAGGGAACGTTGCGGCAATCGGGGCGGTTGTGACGATGGTGTCGCAGCTTATCTGGACCGGCGCTGCTGGGAAAGCCAAAGATAAGTGCAGCGTTCTTTCGGTTTCGCTGATTCTTCTGGCGGCATTTTCTCTGCTTTTTCTTATAGGCGGTATTACAAAACCTCTGCTGTATTTGTTTGTATTTTTGTTTTACTCGTGCTATATGACCCACCAGCCGCTTATCGACACAATTGCGAGCGAAAACTGCGGAAAAACCAATCACGCCTTCGGGTGGTTCCGGTCGTTTGCTTCCTTCGGCTATGCCGTTATGGGGCTGTTGTTCGCATTTTTGCCGAACGATACGGATTATATTTTTATATATATTGCAGCGCTTGCCGCACTTTCCGCAGTGATTTCAAAGACGATTTCCGCTCCGAACCGACTTTCAAAATCCGAAAACAATAAAAGCGAAAAATGCATGAACCGCCGCTTCGTTTGCTTTTTGGTTTATTCATTCTGCTTGTTTTTATGCTCAAGGATACTCGGTTTTTTCTTTTCGGCATACTACTGTTCCGTAAGCGAAGGGCTCGGCGGAAGCATAGGAATGCTGAGCCTTATACTTAGCCTCGGGACCTTCGGAGAATGGATTATTATGCTTGTTTTCGGCAAAAAAGCGGTCAGGGCAAAGCCCGTGGCGGTTTTTATGCTGATAGCCCTTTCGGGAATTCTGCGCGCCGGCATAATTTTCGCTTTTGAAAGCCCTGCGCTTGTTTCCGTCTCCGTCGTATTCAGTGCGGTATGGTTTGGACTTTTGTGGTCTGCTGCAACGCCGTATATAAAGCAAACCGTACCCGAAAAGAGCCTCGCATGGGCGCAAGGCGTATGGACCGTCACAACCTCAGGCGCCGCCCCTCTCATCGGCTCGTATCTCGGCGGATTGTTTGCGGAACGTTTCGGCTACAGACCGCTGTTCCTGGTTGTTTCGGCAATTATGCTTGTCCTTCTTTTGCTTACACCTGTACTGATAAAAAATAACGGCTGCCGGGCAGAAGCCTGACAGCCGTTTGTTTTAATCTCTGAATTTAATTCCGCCCTCGGGTGACATTGAGTCAATTACCGCAAGCGATTCGAGCCTTAGCCCTGCCTTTCGCAGCATTTTTCCGCCCGGCTGGAAGCCCTTCTCGATACATATTCCCGCACCGACCAGCTCCGCCTCCGAATCCTCCACAAGCTTGGAAAGACCCATGAGCGCTGCGCCGTTGGCAAGAAAATCGTCAATAATAAGCACTTTGTCCCCTGCTTTGAGATACTCCTTCGACACGATTATATCATAAACTCTGCCGTGAGTAAAAGACTCCACCTTTGAAGTATACACATCTCCGTCTATGTTTTTGGAACGCGATTTTTTGGCAAACACCACCGGCACATCGAAAACCTCGGCAGCCAGGCACGCAATGCCTATCCCGGAGGCTTCGATTGTCAGAATTTTATTAATCTCGCAGTCCGAAAATCTCTTTTTGAATTCCTTCCCCATTTCTTTAAAAAGCCTGACATCCATTTGGTGATTCAAAAAGCTGTCAACTTTAAGAACATTTCCGTCCCTAAGCTTTCCGTCCTTTAAAATCCTCTGTTTAAGAAGCTCCATAGCAATTCCTCCGCCTAAAATTCGACTAATAAATATATTTTACTACAATTTTCCGCATTTGTAAAGCATAAATTTTCAAAAAAATTCTCAAATTTCAAAAAAAGACTTGATAAATATCGGATTTTATATTATAATAGTAAGGTAACCTTGATATTGAGCGCAAATCATGCGTTCTTTATACCATAGTCGCACAGCCGGGGAGGTAGCGGTGCCCTGTACTTGCAATCCGCTATAGCAAGGGTGTTGTCCGATCTCGGGTTATTTCTGTATAGTCAGCCCATTGTAAGTGGTGTTGAGATTCGGGTCTTGCGCAACAGATCGGATGTGAACCATGTCAGGTCAGGAATGAAGCAGCATTAAGCATCTGTTATCCGTGTGCCGCAAGGGTGCCTGGGTTGAGCTAACTGCCATGGGGCGTATATGGATTTAATTCAAAATCGGGCGTGCGGCTTTTATTTATTAATGAAGGAGTTTTTCCGTTATGGCATACAGGTCGCTGTACCGAAAGTGGAGACCTCAGACATTTGAGGACATTGTCGGGCAGGAACATATTACAAATACCCTTAAAAACGAAATCGTATCTGGTCATATTTCTCACGCATATCTGTTCTGCGGCTCAAGGGGAACCGGCAAAACCACAACGGCGAAAGTGTTTGCCAAGGCGGTCAACTGCGAAAACCCTGTAAACGGCAGCCCGTGCAACAGGTGCAGAACCTGCATTGGCATTTCAGACGGCAGCCTCCTTGATGTTGTTGAAATGGACGCAGCTTCAAACAACAGCGTTGAAAATGTGCGTGAAATTAATGAAGAAATTTCCTATCTCCCTGCAGGTATGAAATATAAGGTTTATATCGTGGACGAGGTTCATATGCTCTCGCCGGGCGCATTCAACGCACTTTTGAAAACGCTTGAAGAACCGCCCGAGCATGCCATTTTCATTCTTGCCACGACAGAAATACATAAGGTCCCGGTCACCATTCTTTCGAGATGTCAGAGATTTGATTTCAGGCTGGTTCCCGACAGCAAAATGACGGACAGGCTTAAATATATATCCGGGCAGGAAGGTTTTTCGGTATCTGACTCGTCGTATTCCATGATTGTCCGTGCGGCGAAGGGCGGTATGCGCGACGCCGTTTCGATTCTCGATCAGTGCGCATCGTATAACGGCGGCACGGTTACGGATGAAATCGTGCGTTCGGTTACGGGGCTTCTGGGCAGCGATTTTCTGCTTTCGCTTGCAGACGCAATATACAGCCATAGCTTTGAAAAGGCTCTGATGTTCACAGATGAGGTTCTCAAAAGCGGCTGCGATGTGCTGAGGGTTATGGAATGTATGGCGCAGCATTACAGAAATCTTATTGTAGCAAATTCGCCGGATTGCGCATCGCTTTTGGATGCAGGCGATACCGACCGCAAAAAAATCGTGCACCAGGCGGAGCAGTACGGAACCGAAAGAGCCGTTTTCTGCCTTGAAGAAATTATGAAATCATATGAAACCGCAAGATTTTCGGCAAATTCAAGGCTGATTCTGGAATCTGTTATAATAAGACTTTCTCACCCGAAAGCGGACGCTTCGTTCGAGCCGGTAATGAAAAGAATCGACGAGATTGAAAAAAGGCTTGATTCGGGGGAATTTGCTGCACCGATGGCAGTTTTTGAAGAAGAATATACCCCTGATATACCGGGGGAAGCGGAGGATGAATATATACCCGACCTTCCCGAAGATGCCGAAGATGAGTATATCCCGGATATTTCGGGCGGCGTAGAGGAAGAAACACCTCCGCCGCAGCAATGCGGTGATGACAGAGGCGATTCGTCTGTTATATTCGACCGCTGGACGGAAGTTTTGGAGCATATAAGGGCGCAGAACAATATGCTTTCCATGGCGCTTATGAGCAGTTCCTTCAGAGTGAGCGGCTCAAAGCTTATAATTATCGGGCTGGTGCCTTATCTTAAAACAAAAGAAAGTTCCCGGATGATTAAGGACGCCGTGTGCGAGGTCTGCGACGCAGTCGTGGATATTACTTATGACGAAACCGAAAACGGCGCACCGGATATTCCGAAGGAAAAAATAGAAAACGATCCGCTTGCTGCGCTTGCCGCACATTCGGACGAACTGCCAAATATAAATATAAAAGGAGATTTTAACAATGGCTAAAGGAAGATTCAACGGCGCAGGAATGCCCGGAAATATGAACAATATGATGAAGCAGATTCAGAAAATGCAGAGGGAAATGACCGAAACCCAGGAGCAGCTTGAGCAGAAGGTTTATGAAGCGTCTGCCGGCGGCGGAGCGGTAAAGGCGGTTGTTACAGGCGAAAAAAGGCTTTCGGAAATTACTATTGCACCCGAAGCGGTTGACCCTGATGATATCGAAATGCTCACCGATATGATTGTCGCTGCCGTAAATGAAGCACTCAGCGCCGCCGAGGAAGATGCCGTTAAAAACCTTAGTAAGTACACAAGCGGAATAAATATTCCGGGGCTTTTCTAAATCATGGATTATTATATCACACCGGTGGCACGGCTTATTGATGAATTTGAAAAGCTTCCGGGGATTGGGCATAAAACAGCGGAAAGGCTTGCGTTTCATGTGCTTGACATGCCGGAGGGCGAAGCACAGAACTTTGCGAATGCGGTTCTCAATGCGAAAAAGACGGTGCGTACCTGCAGAATTTGTCAGAATCTTTCCGACAGCGATGTGTGCAGAATATGCGCATCGCCGAAAAGAGACCGTTCCACAATCTGCGTTGTGGAAAATCCAAGAGATGTTATAGCAATGGAAAGAACGCATGAATATAACGGGCTGTACCATGTCCTGCACGGCGCACTTTCGCCGATGGATGGCGTTTCGCCCGACGATATCAGAATAAAGGAACTTGTTACAAGGCTCGGGCATGAGGATATAATCGAAATTATTCTGGCAACCGGAACAACTGTCGAAGGCGAAGCAACCGCAATGTACATCGCAAGGCTGCTGCGTCCGTTCGGAATAAAGGTTTCAAGGATTGCCCACGGAATCCCGATAGGCGGCGACCTTGAATACGCCGATGAAGTCACAATTGCAAGAGCTATAGAAGGCAGACGGGAGCTGAAATAGAGTATGCTTTCTGAAATATTAAGCTGCGGAATCGCAGGAATAAATGGTTTTTCCGTAAAGGTAGAGGCGGATGTATCGCGAGGGCTGCCATCCTTCGAGATTGTAGGATTGCCCGATGCAGCGGTAAAAGAATCAAAGGAGCGTGTCCGCTCGGCAATAAAAAACAGCGGCTTTGAAATGCCGGTTAAAAAAATCACTATAAACCTTGCCCCGGCAGATGTCAAGAAGGAAGGCGCAATATATGACCTCCCGATCGCTGTCGGGATTTTGCTTGCAACCGAAGCCCTGACGGCAAACAATGCGTCCGAATATATGTTCGTGGGCGAACTGTCGCTCGGTGGAGAAATAAGAAGGGTAAACGGCGTTCTGCCGATGGTTGACTGTGCAAGAAAACAGGGAATTAAAAAGGTTGTTGTTCCGCCGGAAAATGCAAGCGAAGCAGCGGTTGCCGAAGGGGTGGAGGTTTACGCACCGAAAACCCTTAACGAGCTGCTTCTGCACCTTTCCGGGACAGCCCCCCTGACGCCAACAGTCGGGAATATCGAGGAGGCTTTCAGACGCGGAGCCGCAAACCTTCCGGATTTTGCCGATGTAAGAGGTCAGGAAAACGCAAAATACGGCCTTGAAATCGCAGCGGCAGGCGGTCATAACTGCCTTATGGTCGGCCCTCCGGGGTCTGGCAAAACCATGCTCGCTCAAAGGCTGCCGTCTATACTGCCGAATCTCACGGTTTCCGAAGCAATCGAAGTCACAAAAATTCATTCAATTGCGGGCGAACTTCCGCCGGGCGTTTCGCTTATGACCGTCCGCCCGTTCCGCCATCCGCACCATACGGTTTCGTCCGTCCGCCTTGTCGGCGGCGGTACTTACCCGAGACCGGGCGAAATCAGCCTTGCCCATAACGGCGTGCTGTTTCTGGACGAATTTCCGGAATTTGAAAAACGCGCAATCGATGTTATGCGCCAGCCGCTCGAAGACGGCGTTGTCACAATATCAAGGGTCAGCGGCTCGGTTGTGTATCCGTGCAATACCATGCTCGTTGCGTCGATGAACCCATGCAAATGCGGTCATTGGGGCGACCCGAACAAAAAGTGCATATGCACCCCCACCCAGCGAATGAGATATATGTCAAGAATAAGCGGCCCGATGATGGACAGAATCGATATTCACCTCAATGTTGCACAGGTTAAGTTTGACGATATGCGCTCCGAAAAGAAGGGCGAATCATCGGCGGTTATCAAAGAAAGAGTCAACCGCGCAAGGGAAATTCAGCTTAACCGCTATAAAAATGAAGGGATTTATTCAAATTCTCAGCTTTCGGCACCGCAGATTGAACGCTTTTGCAGAATAGACGATGACACATCGGCACTCCTCAAATCCGCCTTTGAAAGGCTCGGAATGAGCGCAAGGGGATATAGCAGGATTCTAAAAGTATCAAGAACCATCGCAGACCTCGAGGGCGCACCCGATATAAAAAAGGAACATGTCCTTCAAGCAATATCGTTCCGTTCTCTCGACAGAGAAAATATATAAACAGCCGCCGCTGCATTGAATTTGCAGCGGCGGATATTTTTTTATTCATTCATTTTTACAAGAACCTACGGCTGACGCAAGCTGCGCCTGCCTGTACTGCGTGGGCGACATTCCGGTACTGTTTTTGAACACGGCGTTGAAATACCGCGTTTCCGCAAAGCCGCACTCATATGCGATTTCGGAAACGGAATAATATCCGCTTGCCACCATTTCTTTAGCCGCCGCAATTCTCTTGTTATTTATATATTCCACGGGCGACGCACCGAACTCCGCCCTAAACAGCCTTCTGTAATAATTTTCGCTTATGCTGCACACCTTTGCAAGCTGCCCGACCGTTATTTTCGATCCGAGATTTTCACTGATATAATCAATTGATTTTTCAAGAATTCTGTAGGTGTTTGTCTGTTTTTTCAAAGCCGCCGTCTCGCTCAGCAATTTGTAAAATATGGAGGTGCATTTATATCTGTACCCCGGCTTTCGCCTGCTCCAAATATTGTACATTTTATAAAGAAGCTTGTCAACCTTGTCCGAATCGACCTCCGCAATTTCGGGAGCATTGAAAATACGGTTGATGATATTGAAATGAACGGCAATGATTTTTTCGCTTCCGTACGATTTTCTGGAATATTCCGTATTCGCCGGAATGTAAAAAAGCCGGTTTTCATCCAGTCTGAAACTGCGGCTTCCGAAAAACATGTCGGTATACCCGCTTATACGCTTTGTCAGAATATGAAACGGTCTTTTGGGGGTAAGGTACTCGCACCTTTCGCGATTGATTAAAAAAATATTGATAATTTCTATAACCAAATCATCACTGTAAAACACATTTATCACCGACAACGTTTAAATATTTCATCAATCACAAACGCTGATATGGCGGTGATTGATGTAAACAGTATACCACACGGCAGAAAAAAATGCAAGTGTTGAATTTCTGAATATATGTGTTGAATAATTGATTTACTTTTGCGGAAAACAGTGGTATAATAAAAAGCAAAAGGAGTGATTATATGAAAAACATTGCTGTTGCCGCACCCGAATGGCTTGCACGCTCTGCGGTGTATCAGGTAAATCCGAGAACATTTTCAAAGGAAGGCACTCTTAAAGCGATTACCCGGGAGCTTTCGTTTTTGAAATCTCTGGGATTTAATATCGTTTATCTCTGCCCGGTATTTGAGGAGGATGACAGCGCGGATATAAATTTCTGGAGCGAAAGACAGAAAGCGTCTGAAACAAACAACCCTAAAAACCCGTACAGAATTAACGATTATTTCGCAATCGACGAAGAGTACGGAACCATCTCCGACCTCAAAGAGCTTATAGATGAAGCTCATGCGCTTGACATGAAGGTTCTTCTCGACCTTGTTTATGCCCACATAGGTCCTAATGCGCCGATTATAAAAAAGCACCCCGAATTTGTAAAGCAAAATCCGGACGGCTCGTTTATCACCACTATCTGGCATTTCTCCGAACTCGACTTCAAATGCGAGGTTCTGCGGGAATATCTGTACTGCAACATGACATACTTTATCGGCGTATGTGATGCGGACGGGTTCAGATGCGATGTCGGCGACCATGTCCCCATCGATTTCTGGAAAGAGGCAAGGCGGAGAATAAAGGCGATAAAGCCGGATTCCGTTTTGATTAACGAAGGCTCAAAATATAAAAATATGGCTATAGCCTTCGATTCATGCTATACATTCCCGTGGCACACGGCTCTATACAGCATATTCTGCGAAGGCGAATCGGAAAAAACGCTTGCGGAGGTCTGGAATACAATGCACGACGGCATACCGGAGGGTTCGATTCTGCTTTGTGATATGGATAATCACGATACCGTTACCGACTGGCCCGAACGCATCGAAACTGCGGTCACCCATGACGGCATGGAGCAAATTTTGGTTATGAACTACATGATAGACGGAATCCCCATGGTGTATACCGGCAACGAGCTTGCCTGCACAGCGCACCTCAGTATGTTTGCCAACCGTTTTCATCCGGGAAAATTCGAGTTCACGGACAGGAGCGCAAAAACCGCACCCGAAGCCCTAAAAAGGCAGGAAATAATAAAGGAACTAAATAAGCTGAAAAGTGAAAGCAATGTTCTTCGTTTCGGCAGAACCGTATGGCAGAACTTTGACAGCGATAGTATAATATCTTTTAAAAGATGTTTTGAAAATGACGAAATAATATTTATAGGCAATTCCAAAAATAAACCGTGCGAAATCAGTATGGATACCGTTCCGGAAAAAATTCTTTTCGGCAGCGCCGCCACATCGGACGGTAAACTCAACTTTGCACCGTACGGTTATATCGTTTATTCAAACTGAATTTTTCCTCTTAAGCCGCAGAGAAACGGTTTTTGTTCGCTGCGGCTTTTTTCGTTATTTTTAAAAAATATGACAAATAATTAAAAACATCTTGTAATTTTGAAATATTTCTGTTATAATAGATATGTATATTCATAGTTATACTGAGGAGGAATATCTTTGGATAGAAAAATACTTATAGTTGACGATGAAAAAAATATAGTAGATATTTTAAAATTTAATCTTGAAAAATCCGGGTTTGAAACCGTTGAAGCATATGACGGCGCCGAAGGCGTGGAGAAGGCGTATTCCGAATCGCCGGACCTCATTCTGCTTGATATAATGCTGCCTAAGATGGACGGTTTTGAAGCCTGCAAAAAAATAAGGGAAAAACTTTCAACCCCCATAATCATGCTTACCGCAAGGGAAGAAGAAGTTGATAAGATTTTAGGGCTTGAACTGGGAGCGGACGACTACATA
>JAXGBA010000091.1:0-7093 GCA_034186235.1 Clostridia bacterium
CACCAAAGAAACATATTTTTTTGCAAGGTTGGTAATCTCCGCAAAATCGCCGCCGTCAATAAGCTTTTTGTTTACAAGACTTCCGCCTATGCCGAATCCGCAGACGCCCGACTTTAAGTAATCTTCCATGTTCTCCAAAGATATTCCGCCAACCGCCAGAAGTCTTATATGCGGCAGAGGAGCTTTAACCGCCTTTATGTATTCCGGCCCCAAACCTGCCGCCGGAAACACCTTCACAAAATCAGCGCCGCACCTGTCTGCGAGCGTAATTTCGCTCGGCGTGTATGCCCCCGGCATGGAAACCATGCCGAGAGCCTTTGTTTTTTTGATAACTCCCGGCACAGTGTCGGGCGAAATAACAAATTCACCGCCGGCATTTTTTGTAAGCTCTGCCTGATTTTCGGTTAGAACCGTCCCTGCGCCTATGAACATGCGGCTGCCGAAATGTTTTTTCAACATATTTATATTTTCTGCCGTTTTCTCATCGCTCACAGACCTGTCCGCACTGTATGTAATTTCAAGCAGCCGTATGCCGCCTTCGTGCATTGCTTCCGCAAGAGGAACAAGTTTTTCGCTTGAAACACCTCTTACAATCACAATGATTTTATGTTCTTCAACCGCCTTTATAACATCGCTGCACATAAATCCTTCCTCCTAAAATCCGTATCTTTCACGCTTATCCGAAACAAGACTTGCTCCGTTGTCGATAACCATGGTAGTGCCCGTTACGGACGAAGCCGCATCCGATGCCAAAAACACAATAGCCTGACCGATTTCTTCAATTGTCGCCCACTTTTTAAGCGGAACTTTATAATAAGTTTCCTCTTTTGCGTCAAGCCTTGATGCGCCGGTGTCCGTCCAGCCGGGGGCAATCGTGTTTACCCTTATCCCGTACTTTGCAAGCTCAATTGCGGCATGCTCCGCCATCTTTGCCGCCGCGGACTTTGCCGAAGCATACACCGAAACATCTGCAAAATGCGCAACTGTATTGTTGGACGATATCAGAATTATGTTACCCTTTGTGCCGCTTTCCACCATGATTTTTGCGGCACGCTGCATGCAAAAGAATGCTCCTCTGTAATCAACGGCGCAGATTTTGTCAAAAAGCTCGGGCGTGGTGCTCAGAAAATCCGATTTTTCGGTTATACCGGCATTGTTTACAAAAAGGTCAAGCTTTCCGAAGGAATTTGTAACCGCATCGAACATTGCGGTGATTTCCCCAATTTTACTGACATCTGACCGGACACTGAAAATCCGACCTCCGTATTTTTTTGCTTCCAGAACCGTTTCTTCCGCACCGTTTTTGCTTCCGCAGTAAGAAAAAGCAACATCATATCCCGCTTTTGCAAGCACCTTTACAATACCGTTGCCGATTCCGCTGCCGCCGCCCGTTACAAAAGCGGTTTTTCTGTCTTTACCAGCCATATCTATCCGCCATTTCATTATAAAATTCATCAAACAGCCTGTCAAAATATTCGTCCGTATCATACGAAGGCTTGCGGCAATAATCAGTCTTGATTATTCCTCTGCGGCAGAGTATTCTTTTTTCAAATGCTATAATCTGCTCCACATTCTGCCTTATGTGGTTCAGCATAGGCAGCAAGCGATTGTGAAGTTCTATCGCCTGTTCCCTGTTTCCTCTTACATAATTATTATATATATCAAGATACACATCAAACATCGAACAGCCTGGCATTGCGCCGACCGCTCCCCTGTCCATACATTCTATAAGCTGAAAACCGGCATTGCCTACAAATATTTTCATTTTTCCGCCTGTTAGGTTCATGAGGTTTGTCACATAAGGTCCTGCGGGTTTGCACTCGATTTTATAATATATCATATTCGGGCATTCTTTTTCAAGTTTGCAGAAGGTCTCGGGCTGTATTGCAACGCCTGTCTGCTCCGGTGCATACTGCGCCATAATCGGGATTTTGACGGCGTTTGCAATAGCCTTCATATGCTCATAAAGATACTTTGCACCCGGCTTCAAGAAAAACGGCGGAAGAAGCATAAGACAGTCAGCACCCAGTTCCTCAAAAAATTTTGCACGCGCTGCGGCAACTTCGGTTGAATGATCGGTAACCGAAATAATGGTTTTTCCGCCGGCTTCCTTTGCGGCTTTTATTGTTACTCTCGCCATTTTTTCACGTTGTTCGTCACTTAGTTTGTAGTATTCACCGGCTATTCCGAAAAGCGTTACCGCATGGCAGCCGCCCTTTATTAATGTTTTTACAAGGTTCTCAAGACTTTCGTAATCAACCTCGCCGGTTTCCGTAAACGGAGCCGCAATTATAGGACAAATTCCCTTTATATCAGTCATATTTAACATCTCCTTATTCTTTATACTGCATGTATGAAAGGTCACAGCCTTCGTCGGCCTGCGTAACGCTATCAATAAAATTACGCACGAACCCTCGCTTTATATCATCATGGCGCTTAGGCTCAAAATTTTTAAGTCTTTCGGCAATTTCTTCATCCGAAATTTCAAGCTCTATAAGGTTGTTATCAACATCAAGATGAATAATGTCGCCGTCACGCACAATTGCCAGCGGTCCGCCGACAGCGGACTCCGGAGCAACATGAAGAACCTGCGTTCCAAAGCATCCGCCCGACATTCTCGCATCAGTTATCCGCACAAAATCGTTTATCCCCATCTTGTTAAGCTTAGGAGGCAGCGGCATGAAATTGCCGTTTTCGGGCATGCCGGGTGCTCCCTTCGGACCGTACCCACGAAGAACTATAACCGTATCCGCCGTAACATCGGAGGCGTCGTCCAAAAGATATTTCTGGCACTCCGTCAAATCGTCAAAAACCTTTGCCGGTCCTCTGTGGTTAAGCAGATGAGAGCTTGCGGCGCTCCGTTTTATAACTGCACCGTTCGGCGCAAGATTTCCGTACAAAACAGCAATTCCGCCTTTTTCTTCAATCGGGTTGTCAAGCGGTCTGATTACGCTTTCGTCATAAGGCATATCGATATCCTTCAGATTTTCCGAAACGGTTTTACCGGTTACGGTTAGACAGCTGCCGTCAAGCATATCTTGCATTTCCTTCATAAGTGAGGCAACGCCTCCGGCATTATGGAACCCCATGCCGACATTTTCCGCACCGTGCGGCTTAACATTTACCAGAACGGGTGTTTCCTTGCTTATTCTTTCAAAATCGTCAAGCTTCAGGTCTATTCCCGCACGCCTTGCAATTGCGATAAGGTGAATAATTAAGTTTGTTGAGCCGCCTGTTGCCATCAGCACACGAATTGAATTTTCGATAGATTTCCTGTTTATAATATCAAGGCATTTTATATCTTTTTCAACAAGTTCAACAGCTTTTCTGCCGGTTTCTTCGCTTATTCTCAGCTTTTCTGCAGATAACCCCAGGCATGAAGCCGAATTCGGCAGCGCTATTCCCAAAGCTTCCGTCACAGTCTGGCATGTGTTAGCCGTACCCATTATCGGGCACGCACCGGCACTTCCGTAAAGACATCCTTCATGCTTTGTCATTTCATCAAGAGTGATTTTGCCGGAGGTATAATCGTTATAAAGATAGAAACTGTCAGTTCCGCAGGCTAGAGTTTTGCCCTTGTAGCTGCCCGGAAGCATAGCGCCGCCCGGCAGATAAATCGTCGGTTTATTAGCGAAAACCGCCGCCATAAGCTGCGCCGGAACATTCTTATCACATCCGCCAATTAAGACAACCCCGTCAAACGGATGGCGTTCGATAAGTTCTTCCGTTGTAATTGACAGTAAATTCCTGTAAACAAGGCTCGAAATGTCAAAAAACACCTCGCATATGGACATGGTATTAACCTCAAGAGGAAACCCTCCGGCAGCCCAAACTCCGCGCTTTACCGCCTCGGAAAGCTGCCTGAAATGAATGTGCCCGGGGTTTGTTTCCGCCCAGGTATTGATGATTCCGATAATCGGTTTTTCAATGTCCGCATCGGTATAACCCATTGACTTCAAAAGGGCATTACGGATAAGCCCGGTTCTGTCCCCTCTTTTTTTCCAAGAAACTGAATAATTGTTTTTCATAACTACTCCGCTTTCGTGTTTTTCTTAAATTGTATCATTTTGAAAACCGAAAGTAAATCGACGCATTTGATTATATGGTTGACAAATTTGACATCTTGTGATAATATATACACGGGGGAGGAGCAAACATGGAATATCTTGAAAAACGCTTCAGCTACACAGCCGCTGCCGAGCTTAATCTTTATTATTGCGGAAAAAGAGTTAAAACAAAAAATCATAAGTATGGGCCGCAGGTTCGCGACCATTTTTTGCTAGTATATATTAAAGAAGGTAACGGAACGCTTATAAACGGAAACGACTATATGAATTTATCCTCTGGTCAGCTTTTGTGCATGTTTCCCGGTGAAAAAATATACTATACAACGGAAAAAGACAGCCATTGGAGCATACTTTGGGTAGGTGTGTACGGAACGAAAATAAACTTTTACATAAACAGCCTCGGCATAACACGGCAAAAACCTGTTTATAACTGCCCTAACCCGGACGAAACCGAAGCGGCGATTGAAGAGATTATTGAAGCAGCTGAAAAAAACAATGCATACGGAAAGCTGAAAACCATATCCAAACTATATCACTTTTTCTCATCGCTTAATGATAAAAATTCCGAGAAATACATAAGCGCTGTTCCGGCAACCGACATACACGGAACCGACACTCATGAAATTGTGTATTTATCTGACAATGTATATATTCGCGAAGCGGAAAACTATATTAGATTCAATTATGACAGGGATATAAGCGTAGGCACACTTGCGGATTCGCTCAATCTGTCTTCCGAATATTTTTCAAGACTATTCAAAGCGGAAACCGGTATGTCGCCTCAAAATATGATTATAGAATATAGAATCAAAAAGGCGTGCTCGCTTCTGAAAAGCACAAACTTTACCGTAACCGAAATCGCAGACTGCGTCGGAATACATGATCAGCACTATTTTTCAAAGCTATTCAAAAATAATCTTGGCTGCACACCGAGCGAATACAGGAAAGCATAAAAATAAACTGAGGCAAAACGAAATCGTTTTGCCTCAGTTTATTTTTTGCTATATTTATCTTTCGTGCAGCGGAACATACTCTCTGTACGGAGAAACCGCCTTGTATGCCGGTCTTATAATCTTGCCCGCATTAACAAGCTCCTCGATTCTGTGTGCGCTCCATCCTGCAATTCTTGCTACCGCAAAAATCGGTGTATACAGTTCTTCCGGCAGATTAAGGAGCGAATACGCAAATCCGCTGTAAAAGTCTATGTTAGGGCTTACACCCTTGTAAATCCTGCGCTTTTCCGAAATTACTTCGGTTGCAAGGTCCGCAACACGTGTATAAAGCCTGTATTCCTTCTGTTTTCCTTTTTCCTCCGAAAGTTTACCCACAAAGCTTTTGAAAACCTCGGCTCTCGGGTCTGAAATTGAGTAAACAGCGTGCCCCATACCGTAAATAAGTCCGCTTTTATCAAATGCTTCTTTGTTTATAAGTTTTGTAAGATACGATTTGATCTCATCGTCATCGTTCCAGTTTTTAACATGCGTTTTTATGTCGTCAAACATATGTTTAACCTTGATATTTGCGCCGCCGTGCTTAGGACCTTTGAGTGAGCAGAGCGATGCGGCAACGGAAGAATATGTATCCGTGCCGGATGAAGTAACAACATGGGTTGTAAATGTAGAATTGTTTCCTCCGCCGTGTTCCGCATGAAGAACAAGTGCAAGGTCAAGAATTTTTGCTTCAAGCTCGGTGAATTTTTTGTCCGGTCTTAAAAGTCTCAGAATATTCTCGGAGGTTGACATTTTGGAATCCGGTCTGTGAATATAAAGTCCTTTTCCTTTTATAAAGTGCCTGTAAGCCTGATAGGCATATACGGTCAGCATCGGAAAAGTCGATATAAGCTGAATACACTGGCGAAGGACATTCGGTATGCTTGTGTCGTTTGCGTTCTTATCATATGAATAAAGAGTAAGTACGCTTCTTGCAAGGGAGTTCATAATATCCTTGTTCGGCGCTTTCATGATAACATCACGGTTGAAATTTGTTGGGAGAGTACGGTAATTTACAAGCAGCTTATTAAAATCTGCAAGTTCCTTCTCATTCGGAAGGGTTCCGAACAGTAAAAGGTATACGGTTTCTTCAAATCCGAAGCGGTTTTCTTTGAGAAAGCCCGAAACTATATCCTTAACATTTATACCTCTGTAATAAAGCTCGCCGGGGGCAGGAATAAATTCGCCGTCAGCTTCCTTTGATGAGATTATGGTTGAAATTTCGGTAAGACCGGTAACAACTCCGCGTCCGTCAAGGTCACGAAGCCCGCGTTTAACCTGATGCTTTTCATAAAGCGCAGGGTCAATTGCACCGTTTTGAATACATTTGTCGGAAAGTGCATAGATATCTGATGTAATTGTAGAATAGGTCGCCATAAAATCATCTCCTGTTAATATAAATTTTATTGTTAAAAAAGGTATCGGAGCACTGCTTCAATACCTTTTAAAACTTAAAAATGCAGCATTCTGGTCGCTATCGAGAAATACACAAGTAGCGAAAGCGCATCCACAATTGTTGTAATAAACGGGCTTGCCATAACTGCCGGATCAAACCCGAGCTTATCGGCAAAAATCGGCAGAGTACAGCCTATAACTTTGGCAATAACAACCGTTACCGCAACCGTAATACACACAACGCTGATTGTAACCGGGTCAAACAGCGGCATATTGCCTATCAGCATATAATCAATAAGGTAAAACTTTACAAAATTCACTGCTGCCAAGGTTACGCCGCAAAGCACGGCAACTCTGACTTCTTTCCAGATAACTCGGAAAATATCTTTAAATTCAAGCTCGCCCAGCGAAATGCTTCGGATAACCGAAACCGCTGCCTGGCTACCCGAATTACCGCCCGTATCCATAAGCATCGGAATAAAAGCCGAAAGAGTTATATGCGCCGCCAGAGCGTTTTCAAATTTTGTAAGAATTATCCCGGTAAAGGTTGCCGAAATCATAAGAAGCAGCAGCCACGGTATTCTTGCTTTCCATGTGGCAAATGCGCTTGTCTGGAGATAAGGCTTGTCGGTCGGTATGATA
>JAXGBA010000092.1:0-18293 GCA_034186235.1 Clostridia bacterium
AATGGAAGTCGGCAATGAGTGATTTCTCGGTGATGTCCTCCGCAAGAGCGCATCACATCAAAGGCAGCATCCCAAATTTCCTGCGGTGTATTTTCATCCACAAAAAGTTCTATCATTGGTCGTCTTTTCCCCTTAGCCGCTTTCAGACATTGAATTGTAAGCTCGTTGTATTCTGTATTTAAAGCCATAGAGTACCCGTTGTTAACATCTAAATTGTCATATAAATTTTCGAGCAGCGGAACAATATCCTCACCGTCATAAAAATCATACAACTCTTTTGCAGGGCATCCAAGATTATCGCAGTTGTCAAGGTACATAACGAAATTCCATGAAACCACTGCTTCATAAATATTGTCTGCTTTTTTGAGGGGGACTTTCTTTAGGGCATTTATAATTCTTTCATCTGCATTCACCTCTTCAAGATAGTCAACGCATCTTTTAACATAGCATTTAATACCCTCATACACATGCAAAAGACCTTCTCTGAAATCAGCATCTTTAATTTGTTTTATCCTCTCGGCATATGCATCTAAGCCTTCTCTAATTATCCTACCGTAATTTGGCATAGAATGACAGAACATATTTCCAGCAACAGCATGTTCATCCGGAACTTTTGAACTATATTTACAAAAAACATTCTGATACTCTTTTATCAGATTTTCATTTTTTTCATTTACTTTACACCAATCTATATCTAACCCGTTGAGATAATGCGGTCTGATTATCATATCATCATCTAAAACTCCTGATGGAAAAAGAGGCTTTTTATCATATTTATATAGTTTACAATTTTCATAATATCTTCTTATTCCCAAAGCCTTTCTGAAAAACAAGCTTCTGTTTTCATCCTCAAAAGTGCCACTTGCAGCAAATTCGCCTATTTTAATATAATCTTCAAATAACATAAAATCACACTCCTTTCTTGAATTATACCATTATCTTATTTATTTTGTCTATTGACAAATCATAGTATAATATGGTAAAATCATAACAAAAAGGATAGGGGTATGCAAGATGAGATATAATCTTTATGCTTATAACGGCAATGACGCTTTTGGAATATATTCTATAGGTTACAGCGATGACAAACTTGTCACACGTTTTGGACCGGCTCAAAGAAACAATTATATAATTCATTATGTACTTTCCGGTCACGGCTACTTCAATAATCATATCGTCAAGAAAGGTCAAGGCTTTTTGATAACTCCGGGAATGATTGAACACTATTATCCCGATAGCAAAACTCCCTGGGCGTTTCTTTGGATAATATTGAATGATTCCGTAAACAACAATGCGATATTCAAAGAGTACAACGCTAACCCCAAAACAAATATATTTGAATATAATAACATAATGAAGAATAATACAATAATACTTGTTCGCATTTTTACTTTATTCGCTGGTTGCATAACACTGTTCCTCACTTTATTAACAATCATCTTAAAAATCCACGAGCTACTCTTATTATGCTATCTGACATTTATTCATCAATTTCTTTAATTGATTTTTCTTTGTAAGTCATTATCACTCTCATCATTAACATTACCACCAAATGCTGCAACCTTTTTTACTTCGTTTTTTTGGTATTGTGTTAACAAGAGTATCAATCTGAAAAAAATGATTTAACACGTCCTCCGATAAACCTAATAATTCCATAATACCTTTAGTTTTTTCAATTGTATCATGATTCTACACCTGTGTCAATATGACACAAATATTTTCGTCAATTCAACCATATATCTTATCAACATTTGAATGATTTAGGATGCATAACAGTAAATATAGTCTTTCCGTTCCAAATATTGCTGCTAAATATTATGCTGAATGGAAAGCAAATTCACTATTGCAAAGAAACTGAAATGCCTTCTTGATTTACACTCCCTTTATAGATTTTGCACCCCCTTAATGACATTCTATTAAAATATAACTTCTTTCACCGAGAGTTCTTATAGAATTTGAGATGTTCTATAAACACTCTCGGTTTTTTATTGCCTTTAATCAGCATGCGGATAACTTTTATCACTCACCGTCCATACTGATTATTTTTTTATTATTCCTTTTTGCAGTATTCAGAATGTCCTGTGTTACGAGTATATATGGAACAATTTCAAGCAATGCGATATTGAAGAAAACGGCACGATTGATATTCAGGATTAATCATTATTCTGCAAGCAATGATGTAAAAAACATGGCTTCAACAATGATTTGTTGCAGCCATGTTTTTACCTTAAACAAAAAATCCGCCGAATAATTCGGCGGTTAATGTAGTACTGTACTATTTTTTAAGTTCTCTGAGACAGTCATTGCAAATATTTTTGTCTTTGTAAACAATAACATCTCCCGCATTGCCGCAAAAAATGCATGCCGGCTCATACTTTTTCAAAATAATCATGTTACCGTCAACATAAATTTCAAGAGCGTCTCTCGGGTCTATATTCAGAGTACGCCTAAGCTCCTTCGGTAAAACGATTCTTCCCAACTCGTCAACTTTCCTGACTATTCCAGTTGATTTCATAATACCACCTCCATCGAATATATTATCACATTTTTGTTCATATGTCAACAAATAAATTGATATTTTTGCAATTTTTTACGAATTTAGCCGTTTACATTACATTTATAACCATTTTTGGCAATATAACTACCAATAACATCATTATGCTCCGGTATTCGAAGTTTTATCAGCGCATACTTTTTTCCGAAAATTCTCTTCTTAATTCAACCGGAGTTTTGTTCATTTTGGACTTTATTATATGGTTAAGATAATTCTGACTGCCAAAGCCGCACCGCCGTGAAATTTCCGCAATGCTCAGCTCTGATGTTTTAATAAGCTTAACCGCATGGCTGAGGCGTATATCGGCAATATATCCGCAAGGTGTCATACCTATGATTTCCTTAAATTTCATACGGTAAAAGTTGGTGCTCAAATATGCCATATCGGCAAGTTCGCAAAGCGAAAGAGACTGCGAAAAGTGATTATCAATATAATCACGCGTTTTCATTATATTTTTATAATATTTATGAATAGTTAAATCACTCTTTTTTTCACGCTTTTCCGAGCCGAATGCAAGATTGAGAACCGAGAAAATCCCGGCATAGGCTGAAAGCATATTACCGTCATTAACCTTAAGTTCAAGCATAATATCCCGTAATTTATCCGAACAAAAGCTGTCTGTAACGGAAGTTGGCGGAAGCGAATCCAAGAGGCTGCAGGTATCAATATCATCACATATAAAATGAAAAGCTCTGCACGAAAAATTGCCTACTGTAAAGCGCTCATCACCGGGCTTTGCAAAAATAACCGTCGGCTGGCTGTGCTCAATTCTGTTATCATTTACAAAACTCAAACTGTCATCTTTAGGATAAAGCTCAAACTCGTACTGTTCTACACGTCTTTTCTTGGTTATATCGCACTTAAAATAATCTCTCGAAACAAAATCATCGCTGAAAGTCAGTTTTATCACAAAATGCACCTCACAGCAAAATTAATATCCTTTATCTGCAATTTTATCAATCAGCACAGTGCAAATATCATTGCACAGATTTTCGTTCTCAGCTTCAACCATAACCCTTATAACAGGCTCTGTACCGCTTTTTCTAAGCACTACTCTGCCGTTGCCTGCGAGTTTGTTTTCGGCCTTTTTCTTTTCGGCAGCAATAACGGCATCGCAAATAACGGCATCTTTATCATCAACCTTTATTTTCTTTGTAATCTGCGGATAAAGAGTAAAGCTTTCGGTAAGCTTTGAAAGCGGAAGTTTGCTTTCAATAAATATCTCCATAATCTTTATTGCGGTTATAAGCCCATCGCCCGTAGTGCCGTACTTTGAAAAAATAATATGCCCGGATTCCTCACCGCCGAGACTTAAAGAGTTTTTCTGCATAGCCTCATAAATATTCTTATCACCGACATCGGTTTTGAGTGAACTGATACCAAACCCTTCAAGTGCCCTATCAAGCCCCATATTACACATAACCGTCGAAACAACCGTGTTTTGATTAAGTTCACCCTTATTCTTCATATACTCCGCACAAATATAGAGTATATGATTTCCGTTAAGTTCTTTCCCGTTTTCGTCAACCGCAATGCATCTGTCGGCGTCACCGTCAAATGCAAAGCCAATATCAAGCTTGTTTTCAACAACAAATTTCTGCAGCTGAGCAATATGGGTTGAACCGCAGTTTTCATTAATATTCAAACCGTCAGGGTGGTTATTGATAACAAATGTAGAAGCACCGAGAGCGTCAAAAATACTCTTGGCAAGCATCCATGTGCTTCCGTTTGAGCAATCCAGCCCGACATTAATCCCCTTGTATGAATGGCATGCAAGAGAAATAATATAGCCTATATATCTGTTTCTTCCGGCTGCATAGTCAACCGTACAGCCAATGTTTTCGCCTGTAGCAAACGGAATTTCGCCAAGCTCGCCGTCGATGTAGCTTTCAATATCAAGCAGCATAGACTCGCTCATCTTTTCGCCGCGGCTGTTAATCAGTTTTATTCCGTTGTCATAATACGGATTATGGCTCGCCGAAATCATAATGCCGCAGTCGAAATCCTCAGTTCTGGCGACATATGAAACAGACGGCGTTGTGGTAACATGAAGAAGATACGCATCGGCGCCGCTTGCAACAAGCCCCGCAACCAAAGAATATTCAAACATATAGCTTGACCGCCTCGTATCCTTGCCGATAACAATCTTGCACTTGTGCTCTTTGCCGTAATGCCAGCCAAGGTATCTGCCAACCTTATAGGCATGTTCGACATTCAAAAACTTATTAGCTTCACCGCGGAATCCGTCCGTGCCGAAATATTTACCCATGAACGCTATGCTCCTAATACAATTTATTATGTCTGAAAATAATCATAGCCGAAAGCCCTGCGTAAAGAAGCGCTTCGCAGAGAAGCACAGCAAAAACAGAAGTTTTTCCGAAAAACATAAATAATATCACTATGATTTTCAGAGCAGCAAACGCAAAAAACGATATTCTCGAAAGGCTTTTTGCCATATGTGCAAGTTCGATTACATCGGCGCAGCGCTCAACCGAACTTCCTGCAACCGCAACGGTTGCATCAACATATGCGTCATCGATTTTTTCTTTGCCGAGGTATACCGAATAAACGCCGGAAACAAGCCAGTCATGCCAGCCGAAAAGCGCAATTCTGCCGCGGACATTATCCATAATGTCATTAAGAATCTTCGTTCTGTCATCATCAACCGAGAAATAATCGGCTTTAAGAATATTTCTTATATTTTCTATACCGCTTTCTTCCTCGCAGCCAAAAACAACAAAATTCTTCACTCCGCAGCGCTTCATATCCGCTATAACATCGGAAAGAATATAAAAATCATTGCGTTTGAATTTTATATTACCTATATAATTTCCGTCAACCGCAAAATGTATTCCCGAAAAACCGGCATCCGTATTAAACGGAATATAAACTTTCGATTTGAGCATAAAATCGGTATTTCCCGAAACAATCTGATGCCCGTCAATATATGCAAAACAGCCGGAATGGTCAAAATCTTTGTAACCGCTTATGCGTGCGGAAGAATCGGTATATCCCGAATAAAGGCATACCGCAGCGGCATAAGGAAGCGTGGACTTTGAATAAAGCGCCGAAGCGATGTCTTTGAGATTATCTTCTGAATACTCATCAAAGACTTCAATGCTTTCAACTTCAAACGAGCCGATTTTTTCCTTGAATTCAAAAACCGCCGTTGAAACTCCCGAAAGCCCGGCAACCGTGTCGGCACTGTTAAATACAATGCCGTTTGAAGCACCGCTGTATAATGATTTTATGATGGCAAAATCCATTATATTCTTAACCGAAACCGATGCCGAAAGAAGAAGCAGCACAACAACACAGTCGAATTTAATATTTGTAAAAAATGAAATAAGCAAAGCTATGAGCGAAGCAAAGAGAAGCAGGGATGAAATAATTCTTGTATATCTGTTTAATACGGGATATCCCCTTCTCGCTGCAGAAAATGCCTTTTCGGCATGCTTTTTAAGCACCTCCGCATGAGTTTTGTCGACAGAATTGGAGGACTCATAAATAATCTGTGACGAAAGATTTATATACCCAGCCATAACACGGTCGTTTATTCCGATATCCTTTGTTTCGTGCTCATGAGTTACGGTTTCAGTGTTAACAGCCGAGAAACCGTCCATAACAATACCATCGGTGAGGAAAATTTCGCCCGGGTTAACAACAATCTTGTCCCCTTTTTTTATCTGGTCTGGCATGCTGACGGAAACAGCACCGAACTCGTCGATTACATTAACATGCTCAACGCTGTTTTCGGGATAAAGCGAATAAGCCGACTGAAAATAACCGATAAACGCTTTTTCGAGAACGCCGAGGTAATAGCATATATTAACCGTAAGCGCCGCATATTTTATACCGAGAACAAGCGAGAATGCATTTACGAGAAACAGAATAACCGTATCGTTAAGCACTTTTTTCTGAATAACCGAAACCGCTGCACGGTAAAGGCTTTCAGCGGTAACCATAAGATATGCTATTACAAAAAAGGTTGTTGAAATACCGCTGCTTTTTGAGGAACATCCGACAAAGATAAGAAATACAGCAGCAACAAGGCGAACAATACGCAGTATACCC
This sequence comes from Clostridia bacterium, assembly GCA_034186235.1. Lineage (GTDB taxonomy): Bacteria > Bacillota > Clostridia > HGM11514 > HGM11514 > CAKSKB01. The sequence continues at coordinate 6,629 of JAXGBA010000092.1, forward strand.
TCTTTTTCTTTAAGATTAGCCAGCTTTTTCACTTGAAATCATCCTTTCAAATTCTTTAGTACAGTTTTATTTATAAGATTCTCCAGTTTTGCGATAATTGCATCCCAATTATAATTTTTGCTGATATAATTAAACCCGTTATCACCGAGCCGCCTGCGGTTTTCGGGATCGGAAAGATATTCGACGCACGCTCTGAATTCATTAAAATCAGTATAATAAATCCCGCCGTTGCTGCGTCTGCAATGCCCTTTCAGAACTTCGCATTCACCGTTTGCGATAACAGGCTTTTTCTGAATCATTGCCTCGGCAAGAACCATCGAAAAGCTTTCAAATTTCGAGGGTATCACAAGCGCATCACATGCTGCGATTGCCCCAAGCTTATCTTCGTCCGAAACAAACCCCAGCGAATATATATTATTCGACTGCGGCACCTTAATATCCTCTTTTCCGACAAGAACAAGCTTTATTTCCGTATCAAGCCGCAGAAAATAATCAAACAGTTCCGTGCAGCCTTTTCTTTCGGTTATTCTGCCGGCATAAAGCAGAAATCTTCCGTCAATATTGAATTTTTGCCTGAAAGCATTAGCGTCACCCGGAGGGAGCGTATCAAAGCCGATTCCGCCGATATCAGACAAAGCAGCGTCGCCGAACAGGCGATGAACAAAGTCCGCTTCTTCTGGAGTATTAAAAAATATTCCGCGCGGCAAGTTGAAAACGCTTCTGAAAATCGGTCGGTAAATTGCTTCTTCGTCATGCGCAGTCGGTATAAGTATGCTCTTTTCCGGAACCATCGCAAGCCCTGCATATGTTGTGTAGTATAAGTATGTGAAAAAGACAAACACATCATAGCAATCTCTGTGGTAAGAAATATAGCTTATCAAATCCGGTGAAACCGGGCCTTGCTGCATCATCCAGTTGAAATCGGCAAAGAAGCCGAAATGTCCTTCTTTTTTATTTTTATAAAGTTCATGCTCAAATTCACCGCGGCGGCATATGCAATCGAAACGCCTTACGGTAACACCGTTTAATTTTTCCGTCCCGGGCGCATAGCGGTTTTCCCATGTATAATAATCCTCTGCGGTAGTTGTAAGCACATCGACGCTATGCTTTTCTGCCATTTTCTCGGCAAGCTGACGGCAATGCTGTTCCGCACCGCCGTTAATGTTTTTGCCGTAGCGCTGAACCACAAATGCAATTTTCATAATTAATCATCTTTCATAATACCGCAACTTTTTAAAATTTCAAAAAGCCCGGTGCGAATTTTTTCTTCGGAAAAATCCTTAAGCCGCTTTTTCTGCGAGCTGACAATTTTATTTTTAAGTTCCGTATTTGTCAGAATTTCATTCATCATTGCAGCAACGGCGAAATAATCCTTTCTGCTGAAAAGCACGCCGGAATCCGCCAAAGTTTCCGGAATTGCCGCTGCGGAATACGCAAGAATCGGTATACCGTAATGCATGCACTCGACAAGCGGAACACAAAACCCCTCGTGCTCACTCATGCAAAGAAACAAGTCGGTATTTGAATACAGCCTGTACATTTGCTCATAAGAAAGCCTGCCGGTAAAATATACATCTTTCACCGAAAGCGATTCGGCAAGATGAATAAGTTCGCTGAGATACTTTTCCATTCCGCCGTACGCACCGGCAATATAGAGGTTTGCATCCTTATTGAAATATTTTTTATAATAATAAAACGCTCTGATAACATCCTGCTGGCACTTATTCGGTGCGATTCTTCCGAGAAATAGAATATTAGTTATTTTTGATTTTCTCGGGAACACGGCAGCACGGCTGTAATCGTAGAGAATCGGCAGTACTCCGGTGTTTTTGAAACCGAAACTTTCAAGTTCGGCACGGTTATATTCGGAAACCGCAAGCGCCGCATCGTAAACCTCACGGCACTTTGCAAGCTGAACCCGCGCCTCAAGGCATGATAATTCACTTTTAAGGTTATAACCTTCAAAAAAATGCGAAGGTGTAATATTATGATACACCAAAATCTTACGGCAATCAAGTTTTTTTACAAACTCGTTTACCGCAGAGCCTATTGCGAAATGATGAATTACACAGTCTGCCGGTTTATAATCCGCAATATTTTTAACCTTTGCGAAAAGTGAAGGGTGAATGTTTTCGGCATAAATATCGCTCTCAGCACCGGACGATTCGATTGCAGCCTTAAGAGCAAGCGCATTATCGGTTATGGCGTCACCGTACTGCATATCCGCCAGCAATTGGACTATCCTCATATCAGTCACCTGTTTTTAAGCTGCTCAATTTCAGCTTTCAGTTTTTCGTTTTCGGCTTTCAGTTCGTAAAATGATGCCCAGACGGTATGGTTGAATTCAACCTGTTGATCAAAGAGGCGGTCAACATACCATTTATAAAACTTGACGGTTTTCAGTTTTAAAGCAACGATAATTTTGCCTATGCCTTTTCTGTGCGATGTTACGGAAAAGTCATTTACAATATCCCATCTCCTGTCGGCGTTAAGCCTGTCCTGAAGCAGCATATCCATGCGCATATCTTCGGGAGCCCCCAATAGTTCCGTTTTTTCACTGCATTTTTTCCGTATTGACTCTATAATTTTATCATTTTCAATCCCGCATATTTCAAACATATCATTCATTGTTACCCCTCCTGTTCATCTCGTCAAGATACTTTTCTGCAATTGCTTCGGTATCGCCGTATTCAATCATTCTGCCCTTATCAAGCCAGACAACGGAATCGCAGATTTCAAGCACATCGTTCATATTGTGCGATACGAACACTATAGTAACGCCTTTTTTCTTGAATTCCTTAATTTTTGCAATACATTTTTTTTGAAAATTAATATCGCCGACGGCCAAAATTTCATCAATCAGCAAAATATCCGGCGAAACATGCACGGCTACCGAAAACGCAAGACGGGTATACATACCTGAAGAATAGGTTCTTATAGGGCTGTCGATAAAGTCACGCAGCTCCGAGAATTCAATAATGCTTTCAAGCTTGCTGTCAATTTCTCTTCTGGAAAGTCCGAAAATCGAAGCATTTATATAGATATTCTCACGCCCGGTAAAATCCGGATGAAATCCTGCGCCAAGTTCCAAAAGGCTTGAAACCCTGCCATGGGTTATTATTTCACCAGTTGTCGGATATATAATCTTTGTAATCAGCTTTAAAAGCGTACTTTTTCCTGAACCGTTATGACCGATAAGTCCTACGGTTTTGCCGGATTTGATAGTAAGGTTTATATCTTTTAAAGCCCAGAAAACATCTGCCTTTGAAGAACGAAGAAACAAAAGTCGCTCTTTAAGAGTTGTTGCTTTATCATGATAAATCTTGAAGCTTTTTGAAACATCTTTAATCTCAATCATTATATTTCCTCAGCAAATCCTTTTTCAAGTGCGTTGAACACATATACTCCGATAATAAAAATTATTACGGCTTCGCCTCCTGCAAAAGCCAGATAAATCGATTTCGGGGGCTGTCCGTAAAAAAGCACGCTTCTGAAGCTTTCGGCAAGCGTTGCCATCGGATTCCAAATTAATATCTTCTGAACCCACCCGGGCATCGTTTCCATCGAATAAACCACCGGTGTTGCATAAAACCACGCCATTGTAATTATAGAAACAATATGTTTCAGGTCTCGGACATACACATTGAGTGCCGAAAAGAGAAGGGAAAATCCCGATGTACACACAAATAAAATTAAAAGCAGCAGCGGCAGATACAAAAGATTCACTCCCAGGAACGGTCTTGAGCAAATCACAAGACCGACCGCCGTTATTATAAGTCCGTAAAAATAATTAATAAGTCCCGCAGCGGAAACTGAAAGCGGCAGAACCTGCCTCGGGAAATATATTTTTTTCACGAGATTGTAATTTTCAACAATGCAGTCTGTGCTGCTTGTTATGGATGATGAAAAGAAAATCCATGGCAGCAGTGCAACAAACAGGAACATCGAATAAGGTCTTTGAACCGCAGTTGCCTTCATTATAAGCGGAAACAGAAACGAATAAATGGCAAGCTGAAAGAGCGGATTTAAAAAAGTCCACAAAAACCCGAGAAACGAACCTTTATACCTTGTTTTCAGGTCTTTTCTTACCATGCATTTAAGCATTTCCCAATAGCTTATCAGTTCCTTAAAAAATTTTATCATTATATTCTCCATTATAAGGCATTTATAGGTTATACTCCCATATCGTCAAGCTGCTTTATTATATCCTCCGCCGCCTGCCGCGCATCTCTGACATCCCAGAAAATTTCGATTCTTGCATGATTCTTTTCGGAAATAGGATATGCCCTGTTTACAGAATCAACAAACCTTCTGCAAAGAGTTTTGAGAAACTGTGCATTCTCTTCCGTAAGCCGCGAAGAAAGCGGAACAATCATGTAATCATAGTAAACCGCCTTAATCCTCATATAGGTTTCGGGGATAAAAGGCTGCAAATCAACCAGCGTATCAATCGTGTCGCAGCTTCCGTCATAATCACCGGTACGGATTTTATATATTGCAAGCTGTGTAATCGTTTCATAATTGTATTCATTGAGCGAATAAGCTCTGTCAAGGCAGTTTTTCGCTTCATAAAGGTACTTCTGTTCACCGCCGGAACGCCCGAGCGTAACATTTGCATGGGTCACAAGATAATCAACCTTTATCGGCATGAGCGTTACCGCACGCTTTGTATAGGTATAAACCTCTTTTGCATTGTCTGCCGTTGCAGTTTTTACGGCATGATTATAGTTAAGATAAGCAACCCCGTTGAGCGCCGCCCAAACAAGCAGCACTGCAGGAAACACAATCGCCAACTTTGAATAGCTTTTTCTTGTTTCTCTCTCCGGAGATGCAAGAAAAATTGCAACGAACAAGAGCGTCTGAATAGTGTAGTAATCGGTATCAAAATCAAAAAGTGTGTGCAGCATTATCATAAACGAAACCGTAATCAAAGATACCGAAACCGAAGTTTTTTTGCTCTTGTTAATATTGAAAATAAAGTTGAAAATTAAAAATGCATAAAGCAGAATTCCGAATATACCGGCATCAATCATCATTTCGGCAAAATAACTGTGAGGGTGAGCAACTGTATAAAACTGCGTCTGAACACTCGGATATACATACTGCCACGCATCACCGCCGATTCCCAGAATCGGATGCTGCTTAAATATTTTGAAAGCATCTTTCAAAAAGACCGCACGCTCGCTTACGGTTGCGGAAGAAAGCGAAAACTCCTTAATTCTGTTTGTCAGCTCTGCCGGCATAACAAAAATTACTGCAAGCACTCCAAGCACAATTATCACAGGAGAAGCCGCAAGTATGTGCTTAGGTATAAAGAGTTTTTTCCAAAGCTTAATTCCCGACAAAAACGACAGCGCAGCCGCAATACAGATGCCTAAAACCACAAAAAATATGCAAAGTCCCGGTTTTTCGCAAACAAATTCACCGGTTCTTGACGAAAACGCACTCATAAAACCGTTCATAACCGCAGCCGCTGATAAAACAGGTATAATTACAGAATATATATATTCCGAAAATTTATCCGATTTACGGTTAAGAAGAAGCAACAAAATCACACCTGCCGTCAAAACAAACCAGCAGCCTCTCGACTGCGTATAGAGCACGGTCGAGATAAATAATGAATTGCAGCCGAAAACAGCTGCTTTCAGCAATTTTTTATCAGTTACCGAAACAATATAAAGTCCGAGAATAAACATGCACGAAAAATATATCGCCGAGGCATTGTGATAATGAAAAACCGAAAGGAGCAGACCCTTTGCCTGGTCATATGCACCGCCGATACGAATTATATTCAGCGAATCGATAATTCCCCAAAGCGCCGAAACCGCAGAAATAAAGAACAGCGGAAATGCAAAGCAGCAAAAGTTCTCCTTAACGGTGCGCCTTGCAAGCAGGCAGAACAAATAAATACCGATATACCTGAAAATATTGCTGATGGAATCCCATGGCGATACTGCAGTAATGCTACATAAAATATATACTGCCGATGCAGCGATTAAAAGCCAATCCGCAGGCGATTCGGGTCTGATATTTATTTTAAGTTTAAATACAGCAAACACAAAAACCGCGGCCGTGACAAACCAGAAAATATATCTTCCGCCCTCGCGGTACATACCTTCAGTAAAGACTGAAAACGCAAGGACAATACCTAGAAAAGCCGCCGTTAATTTTTCAGTGTTACATTTTGCCATAGCTAATACCTCTTATTTTTTCTTTTTGGAACCCACAAGCATTGAAATCGGAAAAACCGCAATAAGGCAGATTATGAGAATAACCACAACATAAGCAAGCATGTTGGTTGTTTTCTTTTCTTTTGCCGTTTCTTCCGCCTTCTTTTCCTCATCTGTCGGATCAGGGTTCTGCGCAGCCTCAAGAGCAGCCTTTACGCCGCTTTTTGCAGCGTCAACATCGGCAGATTTTACATAGAACTCGCATTTACCGTTAATAAACTGATACATATACATTCCGTTCATGCGGACATAACTTACCGTTTCGGAAGTACCGTCAGCCTTATTAACCGTATATGAAAACTCGGGCACATCAGGATTTTCGGGAACATTTTTTGCTTTTCCGTCAATTTTAATGCCTACAATGCTCTTATAACCTTCGGTATAAACTTTATTGTCAACGGAAATACCGTTGATAAACAGTTCTCTTTTGTCCTTATCGGAATAGTTTTTCTGCGAAAGTTCGTAATCGACGCCGTCAACAGTTGTGGTTATGCTTTCAAAATCCTCTCTTGCCGGGAGATAAGCATAGCTGTTAAGATAGTCAAAAATATCTGCCGTAAGGAAAGTAAAGCTTTCCGCGGGTACAAGATAAACCGAAGGCAAATCGCTGCGCTTTACAATATAGTTTCCGTCAAAATTATTACCTATGAGGATTTTATAATCCGCATCGGCAGTTTTAACCTCATAATAATTTTCGGGATTTACAAGACCTGATTTTTCAAGCTGTTCCTGAGTAGGATTATCAGAAACAAACCCCGAAACCGAAACAGAAGTCAGAGGTGAAATTACATATTCGCCGAATTTCTCGTCGTATACTCCGAGATTGAAAGGCTTTGTCATTTCCCATGATGTCATAACATCAATTTGTTCATCAAGGCGTTTGACCGTAACCTCTCCGATGCCGTAAACGGTCATGGTTATTTCCTTAATATCATCGGCAGTGACATCAATAAGGGATGTTGTTCTGTATGAATTGGCAGACTTTTTCATATTCTCCGCCAAAACATTTGAAATCGTATAAATACGGTCATCATCGGAAACCATGAAATAATATCCGTTGCCGCCCTTTGTTGCGTCACCGAGATAAAAAGACTTTGTTTCGCCGTCCGTTGTCGTAACGGTTGCGGAAGCCGCAGGCTTTTCCAGTCCGAAAGAAGCTTTTTTCTCCGAAGTATCCTCAACCGTAAGGGTCGGAATAACTTTAACATAATCAAGAACGGTTGAGTTCAGCTGTGCCTGATTGAAAAGCAGGTCTTCCTTATCCTTTACGAGCCACTTTCCGTCCTTGGCATAAATTTCAAAGCTGTCGCCGTTTTCTATTTTAAGAGATGAAATCTTTTCTTTTTCGGTTTCAAACACGGGTGTACCGCTGCGCTGAACGGTTTCGGTTTGTTTTTTTTCGGTTTCCGTATTTTCCTTTTTGCTTGTATCCCTTGAAACAAACCAGTACACTCCGCCCAGGACAATTACTGCGCAAAGCAGAACAATAATACTCTTTTTTGTTTTCACAAATATCTCCTCCTTGCCCAGACAACAATACCCAGAATCAGAATTACGGCGGATATTGCGAAAATAATCTTGGTATAAAGCCAGCCGTCAGCCGCCGAGAGAGTAAGCGTATCCGAATATACTCTCTTAGAACTAATTTTAACGCTGTCTTTGAAGCCGCACATCCAGCCTATGCTTTTAAGGTAGAAATCGCGGTTTGAATACCTTGACCCCTCCTCAAAATAATCGGATGAGAATAAGTCGGTTGTGCCGCATACATAGAGGTTTGATTCTGTATCCCCTTCAATTTTTGTTGCAAGAACGGCAGAATACTGCTCACCCTCGGAAGCTGTTTTGGAATCCGAAATCCGCCGTGAAGAGGCCGTTTTTGAGGAGTAAAGCATAGCAACGGTGTTCTGTGCACCCTCCGCATTTTTCTCAATATACCCGAGAGCATGTGAATCCTTCAGAAGAAGTATACTATTATCGTCAAAAAGCCCTTCGGCAAAAGAATAATCGGTTATATACGGGTGCATTAACTCTCCGCTTTGCATATCAATTCTGTCATTATCCTTTTCAACAATATAATTATCCGTAACCGAAATTCCCCAGGCTTCGCAAAGTTCATAGAGTCTCGAAAGGCCGGTCGTATCCGGGTCAAGATAAATCTGAACACTTCCTCCGTTTTTAAGGAATTTGCTTATCTTTGAAATTTCAACAGCGTCAAAATCGGTCTTGGGACCGTATGCCGTTATAAGCGCCGCATTCCCCGGAATATCCTGTTTCAGCAGGTCAATGTTCATGACGGTATAGTTTTCGGAATTGAGAGCGGTTGCAACCGTTCCCAAATCATCCTCGTTATGCCCGACAATATTATAGACAAGCGAGTTTGCATCGCTTGAAACATAAATAATATCGTTCGTAAGAGTATTTTCAACAGTATAAAGGACATCATCTTTTGAAAAAAGATTGCCCGAATATTCAATCTTAGAGTTTTCGCCACATTCAAATATAACCGAACCGTATGATATATTCTGTTCACTGTACTTTGAAGCAAACGAATAATTCTTTACAATATCAACCGATTCAATAGTTATTTTGCCGTTTGCGGCATTGGAATACCTGTTTAAAATTTCGGTCACACGGCTATCCATCGGCTTTTTTTCGGATTCGGCAAGATAAATCGTTATATTCTTATCGAGTTTGGATAAAATATCCTCCGACTGCTTTGAAAGTGTAAATCTGCTGTTTGAAGTCAGATCAGCAGCAAAATTGAACTTATTTCCCGCTTCGGTCGCAATGAGGTTAACAAACAAAAGAATCAGCACGAAACCGAGGGTGAAAACAAGCGCCTGAATTTTATATGTTTTATTTCTGTTCAACAAAATCCCTCCTCAGCTCCATCTTCTTTTTTCGATAACCTTAACTGTCAGGAACAAAAACAACGCACAAAGGCTTAAAAGATAAATAATATCCGCAAAGTCAAGCACGCCTATGCAAAAACTCTTGTACCGTTCGGTTACGGAAAGCCACTTAAGAGCGGCGTTTATTTTTGCGCTGTCAATCGAGCCCCTGAGCGAATCCCCTATCTGGATAAAAAGAAGTGCCCCAAAGGTAAAAATTGCAGCTATAACCTGATTTTCGGTCAGCGATGAAATAAAAAGACCTATTGCAATAAACACTGCGCCGACAAGTATGAAACCGATATAAACCGCAATTATAACACCGGGCTCAGGGTTGCCGTTGGATGCGGTGATATACGGAAACACAAGCGACAGCAGCATAGGAATTAAAAATACTATCAATGCCGAAAGGTACTTTCCCGCAACGACCGAGTAAACCGATACCGGCGAAGTTAAAAGAATCTGATCCGATTTTGTTTTGCGTTCTTCGGACAGAAGGCGCATTGTAAGCACAGGAATAAGAAACACAAGCGTAAGCATAAGCGTTTCAAAAAGCGTACTCAGATCCGAGGAGTTAGTTACGATATTGTAAGCAAAAAAGTAATATGAAGCAAACGCCATAAACACGCTGACAAATATAAAACCCATTATTGTGTGAAAATAAAGGCTCAATTCTTTTTTTAATACAGCAATCATTGTGCAGCCTCCTTTTCATAATCGCTTGTAAGCTTGACGAATATTTCTTCAAGCGTAAGCTCAACCGGTTTTAAGCCGACAATTGCAATATTCTCTGCGGAAAGCTTTTCCGAAAGCAGTTTTCTCGCCTCAAGAGAGTCGCCCGAAAATACAATCGAATATTCATTTTCCGAAATTGATTTTTCAAAGTTTTTAACGCAAGGCAGTGCCGAAAGCACAGCCTCGGCTTTTGCATGGCTTCCGAAAACAGACAGCACATAACGGTCACCGATCATTTTTTTTGAAAGTTCCTCCGGGGTATCCTCAGCTACAATCGTGCCGTCGTTTATAATAATAACTCTTTCGCAGATTGCGCTGACCTCGGGAAGCACATGAGAACTCAGGATAATTGTATGTTCTTTTTTCAGTTCCCCTATAAGCGTTCTTATTTCGATAATCTGTTTCGGGTCAAGTCCTACGGTAGGCTCGTCGAGAATCAGCACTTCAGGGTTCCCTATAAGCGCCTGGGCTATGCCCACACGCTGCTTATATCCCTTTGAGAGATTTTTAATCAGCCTTCCGGCAACATGCTTTATATGTATAACATTAAGTATGGAATCAATATGCTCGTCGCGCGCTGTATCAACTCTTTTTTCTGCACCCTTTAGTTCAAACACAAAGTTGAGGTACTCCCTAACCGTCATATCAAAGTAAAGCGGAGGAAGCTCCGGCAGATACCCGATTCTCTTTTTAACCTCATAAGGATTTTCGAGAATATCATATCCGTCAACGGAAACCTTGCCGGAATCCGAAGAAATATATCCCGTTAAAATATTCATGGTTGTGGTTTTCCCGGCGCCGTTAGGACCGAGAAAACCGACAACTTCACCCTTTTTAATTTCAAAGCTGATACCTTTTACAACGGTTTTTTTACCGTATTTCTTAACCAGATTATCAATTTTAATCATTTTCATTCTCCGTTTTTTTCTCAACCATGGAAATATACAGCTCCTCAAGCTGCTTTGCATCTACAAAATCGGGAGCGTTTGTCATAAGTTCCGAAGCATTCTGCTGTTTCGGGAAAGCCATAACATCCCTTATGCTGTCTTTTCCGGCAATAAGCATAACGAGCCTGTCAAGGCCGTAAGCCATTCCGCCGTGCGGCGGAGCACCGTATTTGAAAGCATTGAGCAAAAATCCGAAACGCTGCTCAATATCGTTTTCCGAAAGCTGCAGGACATCAAACATTTTTCTCTGAAGCTCGCTGTTATAAATTCTGAGGCTGCCTCCGCCGAGTTCTGTACCGTTAAGGATAATATCATAAGCCTTTGCACGAACCTTTCCGAGGTCTGTATCCATAAGTTCGATATCTTCATCCATAGGTGCGGTGAAGGGGTGATGCATAGCCATAAATCTACTCTCTTCCTCGCTGTATTCCATAAGCGGAAATTCTGTAACCCAAAGGAATTTGAAATCGTTCGGATCTAAAATTCCGAGGCGTTTTGCAACTTCAATACGAAGCGCACCGAGAGAATCAAACACAATCTTGTTTTTATCGGCAACTATCAGAATAAGGTCACCGACCGAAGCCTGCATTTTATCAAGAATTGCCTTCATTTCATCATCGGTAAGGAATTTTGCAACCGGGCTTTTGATTTCGCCTTCTTCGACCCTTATCCAGGCAAGTCCCTTTGCCCGGTATGTCTTAACAAATTCACCGAGAGAATCAAGTTCTTTTCTCGAGAATTTCTCCGAACTGCCGTTTACATTAATCGCCCTTACGCTTCCGCCGTTTTCTATTGCATCGGTAAAGACCTTGAATCCGCAGTTTTTAACAGCGTCCGAAATATCATTAAGTTCAAAGCCGAA
>JAXGBA010000093.1:0-2562 GCA_034186235.1 Clostridia bacterium
CAAGTTTGCAGTTTTGATAACAATGTTATTGTTCCACCATGTTTTTACGATTATTACAAAAAAAATCTAAAAAATAAAAATATTTTAAAAGGTGCGACACTGCCCTTCGGGCACTACCCGAAATCTGCGGCATATAATGTAGCTGTAACCGATAAATATGCGATATGCTGCCAAAGCATAGCCGATAGCGTAATTCTGGAGAAAATACAGGCTTCCGGAAGGGAAATAATCGATGTTAAACAGGGATATTCAAAATGTTCCGTGTGCAGCTTCGGAAGCGGTATAATCACAGCGGATAGGGGAATATATAAAGCCATCGGGAGCAAAATGCCGGCACTGCTGATAGAGCCGGGATATGTCGGGCTCAGGGATTGCGAATACGGATTTATCGGGGGAGCTTCCGGTTTTGACGGAAGGCTGATTTTTGCGGGGGATATAGCTGAACATCCGGACTTTGCGAAGATTGACGGTTTCCTTAAAAATTTGAAAATCGAATATCTGTGCCTGCCCGGAAAGCTTTATGATTACGGTACTTTGATTTTTTTGTGATGAGGTGATTTTTTGGTTAATGCTATGACAGTTGGATTCAAATCAGAAAATGATACCGACGAGTTTTTAAGGATTGCAAACCTTCGTGAATATGGTCTTCGTGCGGTGGGCGACCGCATATATCTTGATATTTATACCTGTGATGAACCCAGTTTTTTTGAGAGCATCTCGGCGTTTGTGCTTAAAATATATGCAAAATCATCAGCTAAAAAGTATACTGATAAAACATACCGTTACCTTTCGGATATCGAAAGACAGATGATAACCGACGCAGCCGTTTCGGACTCTTTTCTTGAAAATGTCCGCCCCAAGCTTGCAGATGTAATTAAAGCCTGCATAAAGGAGAACGGCATGCTTGATATTGAAGGTTTTATAAAATTCCGGCTCAGATGGCTTACTGAAGTTCTCTGCAGACGAACCGATGTTGTAGCCGAGGACGCAATCGCAAAACGGGAATATGATGAGCTTGTGGAAATGCTCAGATATGTTTTGGGGAACAGCAAGAAAAGGAGCGGAATAATTCTTGAATTTGCACCGCACAGCTGCCGCATAATGGACCTTAACGGTATTGAGATAGAGAATTCAAATTCGAGGTATGACATTGCAGAAAACGACTATTTTGTCGGAATACTGGCAAAAATGGCTCCGGAAAAAATAATAATACGAAACCGTGAGCACTGCGATAAATCGCTTATGATGGTTATAAAAGATGTTTTTGGAAAATCCGTGTTCTTTGAATAAAAAATCGCTCCGTGCTAAAAATAGTGCGGGGTGATTTTTTATGATACAGATACGTACAGACCTTGCACTTGAAGCAAATGAAATATACGGCAGCGGAAAACCGGATTCGGACGGAATATTCTCGGAGTGTGAAAGCTCCGATGATATTGAAATAAACAGAGTGCGTATTTCAAGCAAAAAGGGAGCTGAAAAACTCGGCAAAAAAATCGGGAGTTATGTAACTCTTGAAATGCCGAAAATAACCGATAGAAACCCTGATTTTTCAAAGATTGCGACGCTTAAATTCCGCGATGAAATGGAGAAGGTGCTCAGTGCCTTCAGCGATGGGTGTATTCTTGCGGCGGGGCTCGGAAACCGCAGTATAACCTCCGATTCTTTGGGCCCGAGAGTTGTGTCGGGACTGCTTGTAACACGGCACCTGAAGGAATATATGCCTCAAAGCTTCGGGGATAGCCTTCGGGGCGTGTGCGCCATTGCACCGGGAGTTTTGGGCACAACCGGCATTGAAACCGGCGAGATAATAAGAAGTATCTGCGTGCGCATAAAACCGAGCGTTGTTGTGGCGATTGACGCACTTGCGGCAAGGCGCGTAGAGAGGGTGAATACGACCATTCAGATTTCCGATACCGGTATATCCCCCGGGGCGGGCGTAGGTAATAAACGGTTCGAATTAAGCAGAAAAACGCTGGGTATTCCCGTGATTGCCGTGGGCGTTCCAACAGTAGTGGACGCCGCTACCATCGCCATTGACGCACTTGAGGCATATATGGATGATACCGACCGTGAGAAACTCGCAGAAGAGCTTTTGCCGACGTATTATAAAAGCCTTATCGTTGCACCCAAAAATACCGACGCAATGATATCGGATATGTCAGGAATCATTTCCGCAGGACTGAATATGGCTTTTCAGCCCGGTCTTTGCTATGAAGATGCAATTATTTTCAAAAATTGAGCAAATAATGTTGACAAAAACTCCAAAAAATATTATAATAGATTTTGTAATTTTATACGAAAGGATGTCTTACATGAAAGACACAAAAAGACTTGCGGCGATTGTCGGATGCCTGGTGTTTGTTTTTGCGCTTATGCTGCCAATGCTGAGCTTTGCGGAAACCGCACCTGCTTCCACCGCCGACACCTATGTTTTTGAGGGCGATGACGGTTATGAATCGCTCGACCTCACCGACCCTGGCGACGCAGATACATATTTTGCGGACGACCACTATAATGAAGATATTGCCGATACAGACGGCAACTTCAAAGCAAGAAGCG
>JAXGBA010000094.1:0-25510 GCA_034186235.1 Clostridia bacterium
AGAGATGTCAAAACTCAGGGCAACCCCATAAGAGTGTGCGAAATGCTCGCAAGCCTTGACGGTCCGGCTTATATCGAGAGGGTAACCGTTAATAATATCAAAAATATCAAGGCGGCAAAAGCGGCAATCGAGAAGGCATTCAGATACCAGGTTGAAGGCAAGGGCTACAGCTTTGTCGAAGTCGTTTCCACCTGCCCCACCAACTGGGGAATGTCACCGATTGACGCCATGAAGTGGATGGAAGAAAACATGCTTAAGCACTATCCGCTCGGGGTGTTCCGTGATGTAGAGGAGGGCAAATAATATGACACATGAACTTATATTTGCAGGCTTCGGCGGTCAGGGCATACTGTTTTCGGGCAAGGTTCTGGCGTACTCGGCAATGAAAGCGGAAAAAGAGGTTTCGTGGCTTCCTTCGTATGGCCCTGAAATGAGAGGCGGTACGGCAAACTGTCATGTAATCGTGTCGGATTCCCCGGTAAGTTCGCCGCTTGTAACCGTTCCGACTATCCTTGCGGTTATGAATAAGCCGTCGTTCGAGAAGTTTGAAAAAACAGTTAAGCCCGGCGGCGTGATTATTAAGGACAGCACCCTTATAGATGCCGAAAATTTAAGGGACGATATTAAGTATTTTGATATTCCGGCAACCGAGATAGCAATGGGAATGGACGCTTCAAAGCTTGCCAACATGATAATTGTCGGTAAAATTGTGAAGGAAACGGGTATTCTCGATATCGATACCGTTCTTTCGGGGCTTGAAAAGATGACCCCTCCCAAGAGAATGTCCATGCTTGAACTTAATAAAAAGGCGATTATGGCAGGATATGATTTCAAGTAATAAAGTAATAGTGAATAGGGAAGAAGTAAAAACCCCCGTCACCGAACGGATTTGGTTCGGTGACGGGGGTTTCTCTCGTTGTGGCATTTTAACGCAGCCACAATTTTATTTGAGGACAGATATTGCGTCAGTAATGGTCTTTTCGTAAGCTTCCATACCGTATTTGTCAACATCGGTCTTGTTTTTCTCGCCGTGGGTGAGGCAGCCCGCACCACCTATGCAGCCGCCTATGCATGCCATACCTTCGATAAAGTTCTTGTCAAGCACGCCCTTGTTCTTTTTCAGCAGAGTCATTCTGCATTCTTCAATGCCGTCGCACGATATTGCTTTAAGCTCAAAATCAGTGTAGCCGTGCTCTTTGATTGCTTCGGCAACAGCGTCTGCAAGACCGCCGCAACGTGCGAAAATTCTGCCGTAGTAGGAGGCGTTGTCAAGAGTACCTTCATCGAGAGTCATGATGTCGATATCGCGGCTGTCGAACAGTGCCTGCAGCTCCTCGAATGTTATGCAGGAATCGACATACGGTTTTACGGATTCCAGCTGAACCTCCATTTTCTTGGCTGTGCAAGGCCCGATGAATACGATTTTGGCGGTCGGGTCTGTTTTGTCTTTGATATATTTTGAAATCATCGCCATAGGGGAGAGGTTGTGCGAAATATTCTCAACCAGTGCCGGGAAGTTCTTTTCGATGTAGTTCACGAAAGCCGGGCAGCATGAGCTTGTTAAAAAGCCTTTTTCACGAAGTTCTTCGGATTCGGCATAAGCAACCATATCCGCACCGAGCGCCGCCTCGATAACCGTATGGAATCCCATTTTTTTCAGTCCGGTTATAACCTGACCTGATTTTGCGTACTTGAACTGGCTGGAAATCGTCGGTGCAACAACCGCATAAACCTTGTAGTTTTTGTTGTTGTCGCTCTTTTTGATGATATCCACAACATCCAATATAAAGGACTTATCCGTAATTGCGCCGAACGGACACTGATAAACACATGCGCCGCAGGCAATACATTTTGAGTTGTCGATTTTAGCGGATTTGTTTTCGTTCATCGAAATAGCTTTCACCTTGCAGGCGTTCTGGCAGGGTCTTTTGCGGTTGATGATAGCCGTGAATGGGCAGACCTTGGCGCATGCGCCGCAGTCAACGCACTTTGTTTTGTCGATGTGTGCAACATGGTTTTCGTCAAAAGAGAGCGCACCTCTTTTGCAGACATCTTCGCAGCGGTGCGCAAGGCAGCCGCGGCAGGAATTTGTGACCTCATAACCGCCCATGGGGCATTCGTCACAGGCAGCTTCGATAACCTCGATAACATTAGGGTTTTCCATATCACCGCCCATCGCTATTTTAACTCTGTCCTGCACTATTGCACGTTCTTTATAAACGCAGCAGCGCATTGTGGGTGTGTTCCCCGGAACGATTTTTTTGGGTATATCCAAAAGATTGTCAAGCAGTGTGTCGTTCCACGCTTCTCTGGCAACCTCCCTCAGTACCTTATACTTCAAATGCTGTACCTTAGTGTCGAATTTTCTCATGGTGTGACCTCCGATATTATCTTAAAAGTAACTTACTTTAATTCTCTTTCCCATCTTTTTGAGGCACTCGGAAAGCTCCTCTACAAGATTCATTTTAATGCTGAAATTAATTGGCAGATCGGGATTCTGATGTGCGGGGTTTATAGCTCTGCCTACAAAAAAGTTGATGTCGGTTGCGTCCTCGAAAAGCATACGGCTTATAAGCGACGCACCGTCGCGCTTGTAGCCCCATTTTTCATAGCTTTCATTATCGAGAAGATAATCTTTAGCGTACTCGACAACCCTGTTAACCGTGATAACGCCCTCTGTTACGAGGTCAACGCCTTCGATTTCAGCGGTCGGCGGAATGTCGCTGCTCTCGAAATTAAGGCTTGGTTTGATGGGTTTTCCGAGATAATTTGCCGCAATTGTCGAGGTTGTTCCGCCGCACACGATGTGTTTGCCCTCTTTTGAGAAGAATAGCGACATCATGCGGTTTGCGTCGTCCCTGTTTGACGGCGGCCCAAAAAGAAGATTAACCGGTTCCCGTTTTCTGATTTTTACAACGCATGCCGTTGCATCGTCGCCGGGTTTTTCATCGTAGAGCTTATCGCACTCATCAACCAATATTGTCGCAAGCGTTTTTGCGGTAAATCCGCTGAATGTTAGCGGCTCGAGATAGCTTATGATGTCCTCCCGTTTCCAGCCGAAATTATATTTTATTCCGGTGCCGGCATGGGGACAGCCATCGCTCATCGCAACAAAAATATCGCCCTCACGCAGGTCAATCACGGATTTATAAAGCTTTTTGCCGCCGACAATCATTTCGGATTTGGGATAATCGGCATTTTGGTTGTCGCGAAACATTATGATATGCGGATTATCATACTGAATAAGCTCCGCCTGCTCGTTTTCGATAAGGTGGATTATGGTGAAAGTTGAGTATGCAACGCCTCTCACGGAGCAAATCGGAAGCGTTGCCGCAATGGTGGAAACGCACTCCTCAAGATTAATCCCCTCTGCGAGCATGGTCGATATGATTTTTGAAGTCAGCGTTGAAAGTATGCTTGCCTTAACGCCGCTGCCCAGCCCGTCCGCAAGAACGATAACAGTTGAATTTTCGCCCTGTTCCACAACATCTACATGGTCGCCGCAAAGCTGTTCACCGAAGTGGTTTATGCTTTTATATCCGATGTCGGCGCATAAATTATTCATCCGCAATCCTCTCCTTAAGCTTTGTAAGTGCAATCTTGGTTTCCGCCGCCGTTTCGCCGAGAAGCGATGCGATTTCCTGAACAATTCTCATCTGCTTGTCAACAACCTTATCCGTGATTTCAACGGTCTGGCGGCTGATGTTTTCCTTCTTTTCGCGCACCTTTTCCTCCTCGGTTATGTCACGCATTATGCAGACGATAAGCTTATATTCCTTATCGTAAATAACCGTCTGCTCAACGAATTTATCATACTCCGCCAAAAACGCCTTCTGGTCACGGACTTCTTTTCCGGAAAGTGCGTCCGCAAACGGCTTGGGGTCAAGAACCCTCACAATAAGATCGCCCACGATGTCTTGGGGGGTGCGAAGATTCATAAGCCTGAGCGCCGCATTGTTAATCTGCTGCACCTCAAGCGCCTCGTTGAGCACAATAAGCCCGTTCGGGGTGTTCTTCACGATAGTATCCGAAAAGCTTTCCGCCTTTTCCTTGAGGAAGGGAAGGCACATGGAAACATCGGCTTTTCCCCTGAAAATCGCAACCGCCTTTTCACGGCAGGTATCGTATCCGCAGCTGCCGCAGTTAAGCTCATCGGACGGTTTGAACTTGCCCATCTGATGAAGAATATTTGTGATTTCATAATCGCTCGGCTCGGGTGCGTCCAGGTTTATCATGCCGAAGGATTTCTGAATCTTTGCGCTCTCGGGCATGTCAACCTTGAAGTCTTCACTGCCTGCGTATGAGGCAACCGTAGCATAGTCGCTTATGGGGCTTCTTGTGTGCTTTTCCATGACGGGGCCGCCTATGCAGCTGCCGGCGCATGATGACATCTCGATAAAGCACTTATGAACATTGCCGTTTTCAATGTCCCGAAGCGCCGCAATGCAGTTTTCGGTTCCGTCAATTGCGAGGTAGCTGTAACCGGGGTTTTCAAGAGCCATGGTTTTGAGTATTCCGCCGGTTGTCGGGAAGAATCTCGCGCGGCTGTACTCGTCCTTTTCGCAGGATTTTTCAAGCTCGATTCCTTCGGCTTTGAGCCATGCAGTCAGCTCATCGAATGTGAGAACTGCGTCAACCGTGCTCTGGAAAAGGTCGGCTTCGTCTTTTTTTGAAATACACGGGCCGATAAACACCGTTTTTGCGCCCTCATGCTGCTCTTTAAGCTTAAGGCAGTGCGCCTGCATCGGGGACATAACATCCGCCAAGTACTCAAGTTCTTTCGGAAAATACTTCTGAATAAGAAGGTTTACCGAATGGCAGCACGATGATATGATAATATCTCTTGTGCCTTCTTCAATCATCTTTTCGTATTCGGATTTAACGATTGTCGCACCGATTGCGGTTTCTTCAACACCCGAAAATCCAAGCTTCATGAGAGCCGTCCTCATGGATTCTATACCGACACCGTAGTTCGCAATAAACGACGGTGCAAGGCTTACGAAAACCTCGCTTCCGCTCTGGAGAAGAACCTTTACCTTCTCCGTTTCGTCAACGATTTTCTTGGCATCCTGCGGACAGACCACAAAGCAGCGCCCGCAGAGAATACACTCATTGTCTATTATGTAAGCCTGATTTCCCGAAAATCTTATAGATTTAACGGGGCAGTGCCGTATACACTTGTAGCAGTTTTTGCAGTTGGATTTGTTAAGCGTAAGACAGTTAGCCATTTTTATGCACCTACTTTGGATAATACATTTTCCTCAAAGAATTCCTTTGTCGATTCGGGGGAAACCGAGAAAAATTCATCGTCTACCGTAACGCACACCCCCTGCTGGCACTTACCCATGCAGAAGGTTCCCGAAAGCTCCACCTTATCGGAAAGATTGTTTTCCGAAATGAGGTACTGAAGCTGCTCAACTACCTGTCTTGTGCCCTTTATGTGGCAAGATGAACCGATACATACTGTGATTTTCATGATAATTCTCCGTTCTTTTTATATTGTATTTTAAATTACCGACAGGGGAGGCAAAGTTTTTCCTCCCCTTAATCGGCGCTTAACTTACTTAATCGTAATCTACTACCTCTATCCACGACATAAGGAATTCTCTTTCTTTTTCGTTGCCGCGGACAAGCTGTGACGCCGCAACAAGCGGCAGCCATTTCTGCACGTACTGAATTGCGGTATCCGACTTATCGCAGAAGGTTTTAAGATACAGCTTTGCGCCGCTTATATCTCCGTCAAGCCAGAATGTGAGATAAGTTCTCGCCGCATCCGCCGAGGCATTGCCACAGGTTGCGTGCGACCAGTCGATTATATATGCCGCCCCGTCCTCCGAAATAATTATATTTGAAGGGTTAAAGTCGCCGTGGCAGAGCTTTGTGTGCTTGGGCATTCCGTTAAGCCTCGTGTGGAGGTCATAGCGAACCGTCGAAGAAAGGTTGGTTGCGGTGATTTTATCGTTAAGTTTATCTTTAAGCCTGAAAAGACCGGGGCATTCTTTTGCGTGCATTTCAAGCTGCAAATCCACAAGGCGGTTAATATATTCTTCTTTTTTATCGGGGTTTTCCTTCATGAGTTCCGAAAGAGTTTTGCCCTTTATAAAGTCGGATATAATTGCCCAGCTGCCGTCAATTGTTGTAACTTCGCGAATCTTAGGTATATTAAGTCCGGTTTCCTCGACGCGTGCCTGGTTCAGCGCCTCGTTAAGAACGCTCGCTTTTGAAAAGTCTTTATTGAACACCTTTATGCACGAATCGCCGTCACGGTAAATTGTCTTGTTGTTGCGAACTGCTATAATCCTGTCCGACATCATATAAAACACCTGCCTTTAATCATCAATATTATATGAATTTCCGTAATAAGCCGCAGTATACATCTGCTTGATTTCGCTTATAAGCGGATATCTCGGGTTTGCCCCTGTGCACTGGTCGTCAAACGCCTGCTCGCACATTTGGTCAAGAGTTTTAAAGAAATCATTTTCGTCAATGCCGTAGTCTTTTATGGATTTTTTAATCCCGACGCGGGTTTTAAGTGCGTTAACCTCTTTTATGAGATTCTCAAGTTTTTCGTCATCGTTTTTGCCGCCGAAGCCGAGGCTTTCTGCAAGCTTTGCGTACCTGCGCTTTGTGTGAGGATAGCCGTACTGCGGAAATGTTCCCATTTTGCGAGGGGTTTCCGAAGCGTTAAAGCGCATCACATATTCAAGCATGAGAGCGTTTGCAACGCCATGCGGCAGATGGTGAAACGCCCCGAGTTTGTGCGCCATAGAGTGGCATACCCCCAGGAACGCATTCGCAAACGCCATACCCGCCATTGTTGCGGCATTCGCCATCTTTTCCCTTGCCTCGGTATCAAACGCTCCGTCATCATAGGCGCGGGGTAGGTATTTGAATATATTTTTAAGCGCACCGACCGCAAGCGAATCCGTGTAGTCGGTTGCGAGCATTGCTGCATATGCTTCGATTGCGTGCGAAACTGCGTCTATTCCCGAAGCTGCCGTAAGCGTTTTTGGTGCCGACATATGAAAATCGGTATCGATTATCGCCATTTTCGGCAAAAGCTCATAGTCCGCAAGAGGATATTTTATGCCGGTTTCTTCGTCCGTTATAACCGCAAACGGTGTAACCTCCGAGCCTGTTCCGGCAGAAGTCGGGATTGCGATAAAGTATGCTTTTTCGCCCATTTTCGGGAATGTATACACTCTTTTCCTGATGTCCGCAAACCTCATTGCCATATCCGCAAAGTCAGCTTCGGGGTGTTCGTATAAAACCCACATGATTTTGGCTGCGTCCATAGCCGAGCCGCCGCCCAAGGCTATTATGCAGTCGGGCGCAAATGAGGTCATCGCCGCAGCACCGAGTTTTGCCGATTTCAGCGTTGGGTCAGGCTCAACATCCGAAAAACAGGTGTGTGCAATTCCCATTTCGTCAAGTTTGTCTTCAATCGGTTTTGTGTAACCGTTTTTATATAGGAAACTATCCGTCACGATAAATGCGCGCTTTTTGCCCATAACCTCGCCGAGTTCCGAAAGTGCAACCGGCAGACAGCCTTTTTTGATATATATTTTTTCGGGTGCTCTGAACCAAAGCATATTTTCCCTTCTTTCGGCAACGGTTTTGATGTTCAAAAGGTGCTTAATCCCAACATTCTCGGAAACAGAGTTTCCGCCCCAGCTTCCGCAGCCGAGCGTCAGGGAAGGGGAAAGCTTGAAATTGTAAAGGTCGCCTATTCCGCCCTGCGATGAGGGGGTGTTTACAAGTATTCGGCAGGTTTTCATACGGTGAGCAAACTCGTCAAGCGTTGATTTTGCAATATTTTCGTTAAGGTAGATTGACGATGTGTGCCCATAGCCGCCGTCCTCTATGAGGCGCTCCGCTTTAGAAAATGCGTCATCAATGTTTTCCGCCTTATACATTGCAAGAACCGGCGACAGCTTTTCATGTGCAAACTCCTCCGAAAGTTCAACCGATGTTACTTCTCCTATGAGGATTTTGGTGTCTTTCGGAACGGTTATCCCTGAAAGCGCAGCTATTTTTTCAGCCGGCTGACCCACGATTGCCGCATTGAGAGCACCGTTTATAATGATAGTTTTTCTGACCATTTCGGTCTGGTGCTTATCGAGGAAAAAGCATCCTCTTTCCGAGAACTCTTTTTTCACCGCATTGTATATTTTTTTATGAACGATTACCGACTGCTCCGATGCGCAAATCATGCCGTTGTCGAAGGTTTTTGAGTGGATAATCGAATTTACCGCAAGTGTTATGTCGGCGGTTTCGTCAATTATTGCCGGTGTGTTGCCTGCGCCGACGCCTATTGCGGGTTTCCCTGATGAATACGCCGCACGGACCATACCCGGGCCGCCGGTTGCTAAAATTATGTCTGCCTCTTTCATGACCGTGTTCGTCATTTCAAGGCTCGGCACATCAATCCAGTTTATGATACCCTTCGGTGCACCTGCCGCAACTGCTGCGTCAAGCACGGTTTTTGCCGCCGCCACAGTGGACTTTTTCGCCCTCGGGTGCGGCGATATGATAATTGCATTTCTTGTTTTAAGCGCCAGAAGGCACTTGAAAATTGCGGTCGAGGTGGGGTTTGTGGTCGGTATAACCGCTGCGATAACACCGATCGGTTCGGCAATTTTTTTGATGCCGTACGCCTTGTCCTCCTCAATAACTCCGCAAGTTTTTTCGTTTTTGTAGGCATTGTAAATGTATTCCGCCGCATAAGAGTTTTTGATTACCTTGTCCTCAACAACGCCCATACCGGTTTCCTCAACCGCCATTTTGGCAAGTGGAATCCTCTGCTTGTCGGCAGCCGATGCCGCTGCAAAAAATATCCTGTCAACCGCTTCCTGCGAATACCCGGAGTATTCTTTTTCTGCGCACCGCAGCTCGCAAAGAGCCGCTTCAAGGGTTTCTGCGCTGTCAATCATTTTTCTTTCAGCGTTCATTTAACCGTACCTCCCAAAAAATTTTTTTCAGTACCTCTTATGTTTCGCATTTTTGCCGCAAATTATAAGAAATTCTGACTTTGTTAATATTTTAACATATTTTTTGGGATTTGTAAATTATTAAAAATACATAGCGGTTATAAGGTTTTTATATATCAGCCGAAAAGCTTCCGCTTGACCCGGCACAGTTCCTCAATGAAAGCGTAGTCGAGCCGGTTTAAGCGATAGTCTTTGCGGTGCACGATAACATCTTTGTATACCTTTCGGTTTTCGGGACACTTGCGGCATATAAGGCCGTACCGTCCGAGTGTGTCCTCGGGGATCGGCGATACCCACATGAATGTTTCGGGGTTTTTTGAAAGAAGTTCCAGTTGACTTGCCCTCTCAAACAAGAATATCCGGCGGCTCACATTATCCGGCAGTTCCTCGCGCTTAACTTCTGTGAAGGGTAGCGACGGAACATAGGGGTCGGCATGTGCGATTTCGGTTAGGTCGGAAAGGTCGGAAAGTTTTATTTCGTCAAGCGAGGCAAGCGGAGAATTTTTGGAAAATGTCAGTTCGTAAGAAAATTCCGTCACAAGTTCCGCATTAAGTCCCTTTTCCTCGAAGAGAGCCTTGTAATAGCTGTCAAAGCCTTCGGCATAGCGGATTATCCCGAGTTTATAGTCCTCCTCAAGAAGGTTTTTGAGGGTGCGTTTGGAATTGGTTTCTTTATAATAAATCTCAACATTTCCGGCGTCTTTGATTTTTTTGGAAAATTCCGCAAACGCCGCACCTATATAACCCGCCCTCGGCACCGACACCGAGAACCTCTTTTTATCCGCAAGCGAGCGTTTGAACATATTTTCAACTTCGTCCACCTGTTTGAGAATTTTTTCCGCATAGTGGAGAAAGACCTCACCTTCGGGTGTAACAACCATGCCCTTGGCGCTTCTCGAAAAAAGCTGCACCCCGAGCGAAGTTTCAAGTTCTCTTATTGCGCGGCTGAGATTCGGCTGGTTCATAAGCAGCACTTCCGCCGCCTTGTTTATCGAGCCGCTCCGTGCAACCTCGATTGCGTATTTCATGTGAAGTATGTTCAAGCAATCACCCTCTTATATTTTATCATTAATTCCGAGTTAAATCAATAGGTTTATATTAATTTTGCTTCCATATAATATCTTTTTTCGTTTGCTTCGCCCATTGAGAAGGTTTTTCTCGGCAGTGCGCCGTCCGAAATGACTGTTTTAAAGAGTGCTGATTTATCGGGCGGGGGCAGCAGAAATCCGCATGCGCCGTCTTTTTTCGCAAGGTTTAAAAGTGCGTCGGCACCGTGAATATAGTCAACTTCAAATCCCGATTTGTCAAGAAATTTCTGCAGTTCTCCGACAAGCAGACCTTCGCACGAAACTTCAAATTCCTCGGATTTTTCTTTCCATATTGCTTTGAGTTTCTGTCCTTTTTCCAAAACGACGGACGCTTTGAAGTCCGCAATCAGCTTTTCGGGGTCGCATCCGAAAACAATTCTGTGAATGGGTTCAAATTCCACAGACGGGTCATGAATGTTTTCGATTTCGCAAAGGCAGAATCTTGCCGGGTGGGTTTTTCTTTCGTCCTCCGAAAGTGTTTTTTTGATGTTTTCCCAACAGGTTTTTGCGGTCGCAAGTGAATGGTTTCCGTCGCCGACAGCGTATGAAAGCCCGTCCTCCGCTGCTGCCTCATAGGTTTCAAGCGCCGAAATAATTTCGTTTTTGTTTGTAACCTCAAATCCCGAAAGGTGTCCGCCGCCCTGCATAAGCTCAAAATCGTAAATCTTTGCGCCCTGCTTTACGGTGCCAAGAACGCTGTTTTCGGGGTCATTTATAAGAATGATTACATGCGGAAGCTCAAGTGCTGCGCCTTCTCTTATCTTTACTCTCGGCGGTATGCGTTCCAAAACCGTGCCTTCTGTTGCCCTGACATGAGATTTCGAGCCTTTTGTGAAATCGTATTCTTCAAGGTCGATTGCTCCGATAAGCCCGCACTTTTTTCTGCTGCCGCAAAGCGTTCTTTCGGTTAAAACGAAGCAGTCTTTGTAAGTTTTGAACAGCCCGTCTGCAAGGTATTTATCCATTGCGGCGTTGATTTTTTTAATCCTTTCGTCGCCTTCGGAGAGAAAAGCCTCCGGATATACAAGATTGAGTGCGGACGGTGCGTCCCCGGCTATCCGTGCCGTTTCCTGCCAGTATTCGGGCTGCGATGTGAACTGGTCGCACGCAACAACGCTCCATTTTTCAAGGTCGGTATTCTGCGGAATAAGTATGTCTGCCGTTTTAAAAATACTCATTTGTTTTCTCCTTTATATCGTTTTGTAAAAGCCCTTGTGTTTTTTGCTGATTATTGTTTCAATTCCGCCGAACATAGATGCAATGCAGGGGCAGATAATGTTTTCGGTTTCAAAGTGACCGGCGTCAAGAAGAATAATTCCAAGTTCCGCCGCCCTTTGAAAATCGTGGTATTTTGCGTCCGCCGTTAAAAGCATATCGCACCCGTTTTCAGCCGCAGTTTCCAGAAATTCGCACCCCGAACCGCTGCATACGGCAACTTTTTTTATGATTTTATCCTCCGAAAGGCTGACCCTCACAGCCCCTCCGAGTTTATCTTTCACGGTTTTTATAAGCAGTGAGAGCGGTTTGTTCCATACCGCCGCCCTGATTTCGCCTATGCCGTCCGTCTTTTTGCCGAGCTGTGAAATGACTTCAAGCCCGAGAATATTGCAAAGCGTATCGTTTATTCCGCCGCGCGCCATATCGAGATTTGTATGCGCACATATGAGTGAAATTCCGCTTTCTATAAGCTGTATTGTAAGAGCGCCGGCTGCCGTTTCATCCGTCAGCTGCTTCATTCCCTTGAAAATATATGGGTGGTGAGTCACGATGAGGTTGCAGCCAAGGTCCTTTGCTTCGAAAAAAACCTCCTCCGTAAAATCAAGCGCAACCATGATTTTTGTTATCTCCGTATCGCTTTTTCCTATCTGAAACCCCGAATTGTCCCATTCCTGCGCCAGACTGTACGGTGCATACGAGTTGATTATTTCAATTGCCTGTTTAACATTCATAGCTTGTTTATAACCTCCCTGTACTTATCCGCAAGTGTTCTGTGCTTTATATAATCGCCGTTTTCGTGCGGAATCCTTGAAAGTATGTCCTCCTCGGTGCGAAGCTTTTCCGAAAGCCACTCGTAAAGAAGCGGGTCGTGCGTAGTTATAAGGGCGCTGCCGATGTCGCAGTCATAATCCGAAGATTCGCCGATTTCAGCCGTAATCACGGTGTAAATCCGCCTGTCTTCTTTTGCGAGTTTTTCTGCGGTAATCTTAAATCCGCCGTCTGTCAGGCGCCGCCGAAGCTCGTGAATATTCGTCATAGGCTGCAAAATCAGTTTTGCACTGCCGATTTTTTCAAACCCTTCATATAATATATCCGCAATCAGCTGACCGCCCATCCCGGCGATTATGATAACATCCGCTTCGAGGCAGCCAAGCGGAGCAAGGCCGCTGCCGAGCCTGGATTCAATTTTTTCTGAAAGACCTGCAAACCTGATGTTTTTGTCCGCCTTCATAAGCGAAGGTTCGCTGATATCGCATGCGGCGGCGTGCTTTGCAATGCCTTTATTCACGGCTTCTATCGGAATAAAACCGTGATCGCACCCGATATCCGCCAAAAATTCACACGGCGGAATGAAATCAAATATCGTTTTAAGTCTGGGAGGAAGCATAAATTCCTTCCTTTCGTGGTAATTTACTATAATATTTCTATTATAACACAAAAAATTGTAATAGTAAATAGTTGATTTTTAATTTTTTTTGGTATATAATTATTATGCATTAATCGGATTTTATCGGAGGATTAATTTATGGACTTTTTTAATGTACTTACGCTTCTCGGCGGACTAGCACTGTTCCTTTACGGTATGGATATCATGGGTGACAGTCTCAAAAAGCTTGCCGGCGGAAAACTCGAGTCTATCCTGGCAAGGCTTACTTCAAACCGATTTATGGGATTTCTTCTCGGCTTCGGGGTGACTGCCATTATTCAGTCGTCTTCCGCAACGACCGTTATGCTTGTCGGTTTTGTCAATTCCGGCATCATGAAGCTGGGGCAGACCATAAGCATTATCATGGGTGCAAATGTCGGCACCACCGTAACGTCATGGCTTTTAAGTACAGCCGGCATAAGCGGTGACACATTTTTTATAAGACTTTTTAAACCGAGCTCGTTCACTCCGATTCTTGCAGTTATCGGTTTTATGATGACCGCTTTTTCAAAAGAGGACAAGCGCAAAAACATCGGCTCGATTCTGCTTGGGTTTGCGGTTCTGATGTTCGGTATGGAAACCATGAGCGGTTCTATGTCCGGGCTTAAGGATAGCCCCGCATTTGCGCATCTTCTCGTTATGTTTTCAAATCCCGTTATGGGTATTCTGGTCGGAACGGTGCTTACGGTTATCATTCAGTCGTCATCGGCTTCCGTCGGTATCCTGCAGGCACTTGCAACAACGGGTGCAATTCCGTTTTCAACCGCTATCCCGATAATCTTAGGGCAGAATATCGGTACAACGATTACCCCGATTCTGTCGTCCATAAGCGGTAACCGTGAGGCAAAGCGCGTGGCATTCTCCTGCCTTTACATAAAGATGATCGGCGTTATTATTGTGTCGGTTGTGTTCTATGCGCTTGTGCCGGTTTTGGGGCTTGAAAAATTCATGGTTTCAAATTCGTCGGCGTTTACGATTGCGATTGTGCACACAACCTTTAATATTATATCCACAATTATTCTTATGCCGTTCTGCGGACTTATCGAGAAGCTTGCGGTTAAAACAATCAAGTACGGCAAGAAGGGAATTGACGACGAGATTTTTGCAACTCTGGACGACCGCTTTCTTGAAATGGGCTCTTTTGCCGTTGAAAAGAGCCGTGAGCTTGTGTGCGATATGTCAAAGCTTTCGGTTAATTCGATTATTGCGGCAACCGAGCTTGTGGAAAAATTCGACCGTGAAAAATTCGAGAAAATTATTGAGGACGAAAATGTTGTCGATAAATATGAGGATAAAATCAGCACCTACCTTGTAAAGCTTGCCGGCGCCAAGCTTGCGGCGGACGAAAGCCGTGAGGTGACGGAGCTTCTGCACTGCATAGGCGATATTGAAAGAATTTCCGACCACGCCGTGAATATTGCGGAGGTTGCGAAGGAAATCCACGATAAAAAGATTGAGTTTTCCGATGAGGCAAAGCACGAAATCGATGTTATTTCCTCTGCGGTGCGTGAAATTCTCGGCCTTACCGAAACGGCTCTCGAGGGTGAAAATCTTGCGGTTGCGAAAACTGTTGAGCCGCTTGAACAGGTTATCGATAAGCTTAAAAACAAAATCAGATTCAACCACATCAAAAGGCTCAAAGAGGGCGACTGCACAATCGAAATGGGCTTTATCCTCGGTGATTTGCTGACAAACTACGAAAGGGTTTCAGACCATTGTTCCAATATTGCGGTCTGTCTTCTCGAGATTGCGAACAATTCGTTTGAAACGCACGAATATCTCAGCCATGTTAAGTCCGAGGGTGAAAATGAGTTCTTCGAGCAGTACGATATCTATAAGAAGAAATACAGCCTCAAGACAAATTAACAGATAAGAGATAAGAGAGAATATATAATAATGATGGAGGGTTTTCGCCGCAGCGAAAACCTTCCCGTATTTTTTGGATTATGGCTCATAAATTAGCTTCGTAATATCTAAGACTCACTATATCAAAAATATATAACTTCTATATAAACAATACATTTTACACATAGCAAAAAATGTATTATAATATAGGTTGATAAAAATGAAAATTGAATGAGAGGAGAATGCTTATGGACAGAAAAAAACGCACCGTGAAACTGGTTTTGTGGTGCGGGTTGATTGCGATATCGTTTGTTTTATCGCTTGTTGTCAATAAGGGCGGAGGAGATACGGAATCGCTTAAAGCAGCAATGAGGGACGCTGTTTTGCATGAGGATAACAGGGTGAGTCTTTTCGGCTTAAAGGCGGTTGACCCAGCTCTTATTTCGGCAATGACGGTTTCTGTGGTGCTTCTGATTGCGGCGGCGCTTATAAGGATTTTTGCAATACCGCGCTTCAAGTTTGTTCCGGGGAAGCTTCAGCTTTTGCTCGAAGAACTTGTCGGCTTTTTCGACAATCTTGCGAAATCGAACAGTCCGCACAGAAATTCGTTCCTCGGCGCATATGTTTTCGCCGCCGGTGTGTATATATTTTCCGGAACGATGTTTGAACTGTTCGGTGTAGAGGCGGTGACAACGGGCGGCAGAGCAATATCGCTCCCGGCGCCGCTTTCGGATATAAACGCCGCAATATCGCTCGGGTGCTTTTCGTACCTTATCATAATGTCGGGCGGTATCGCAGGGAACCGTCTGCGTGGCGTAGGGTATACGCTGAAAGACTTTTCACTGCCGATTTCCATGAGTTTTCGACTTTTCGGCGCACTGCTCAGCGGACTTCTTGTAACCGAGCTTGTATACTACAACATAAGGCTCAGCTTTGTGCTGCCGGTTATTGTGGGCGTGCTGTTCACGCTGCTTCATGCGCTTATTCAGACGTATGTTCTGACAATGCTTACGGCGCTTTTCTACGGGGAAGTGTCCGAACCAAAACCTAAAAAATCTAAAAAACAGGCTGCTGCCTGAACGGAGGAATTTATCATGAAAAGAAAAGTATCTGTTAAAAAACTTTGTGCGGTTATTCTTACACTCGTGCTTGTATGTGCGCTTTCCGTGTCTGTTTTCGCCGCAGGCGGCGAGGGAGCTGCAGACTCGTCCGGAAGCAAAGCAATGGCTGCTGCAATTTGCGTAGGGCTTGCCGCAACGGGCGGTGCGATAGGTATGGGTATCGCAGTTGCAAAATCAAATGAAAGTATTTCCAGACAGCCCGAAGCGGAAGGCAAAATCCGTACTTCCATGATGCTCGGTCTTGTGTTCATCGAAACCGCAATCATTTATGCCCTTATCGTGGCAATTCTGGTTATATTCGTGCTCTAAAATTTTTCGGAAAGGCAGGGTTTGAACCATGAATGTACCTTTGAATATAGACTGGCAGCAGATTTTGCTCCATCTATTCAATTTCATAATTCTTGCCGGCAGTCTGTATTTTCTTTTGTATAAGCCCGTGAAGGCGTTTATGCAGAAGCGTATGGATTATTATGCCGAAATGGATTCTTCTGCGAAAAAGGCTCTTTCCGATGCGGAGGACGAGAAGAAAAAGTACGCCGAAGCATTAAACGGCGCCAAAAACGAGATTAGAGATATGAAGGCTGCCGCTGTGCGCGACGCAGATCGCCTTGCAAAGGAAAGGATTTCCGAAGCGGAAGAAGAAAAGAAAAGGATTATTAACGAGGCTAAAGCCGCAGCCAAATCGCAGAAGGATAAGATTTTGCTTGAAGCGAATTCCGAAATTGAGGGTATCGTTTCTGCGGCGGTTGATAAAGCGCTGAAAAGCTCGGGCGATTCGTTCGACGACTTTTTGAACGCTGTCCGGAAGGAGTGATTTGAGTGGCTGATCATGAAATCAGAAAGGTCGAGGTGCAGGCTTATATTTACAGCAAAACCGCCCCGACGGAACAGCAGAGAGAAAAACTCAAAGAATTCCTTGAGGATAAATACCAAAAAGCGGTGAATATCGTATTGAAGCAGGACGATTCAATGACCGACGGCTTCCGTATCGAGATAGGCACCGCAGCATATAAATGGAATCTTGACAAGGTCTATGACTGGAGCCCCGAGGGTAAGGCGGAGCAGCTTAAGCGGAAAATTGCGGAGGCGATAAAAAACCGAAGTGATGTTATTCCCCTTATAAAGAAAACCGCCGATGAGTGGCAGCCGGCAGCCGAAGCGGATGAAATCGGCACGGTGCTTACGGTCGGGGACGGCATTGCAACGGTTTCCGGATTGGAAAACGCCGAATACGGCGAGATTCTCCTGTTCAGCAGCGGACTCCGTGGCATGATTCTTGACCTTAAGGAAAACCAAATCGGCTGCGTAATTTTCGGTGACGATTCCGAAATCGAGGAGGGCAGCGTTGTAAGACGTACCGGAAAGATTGCGGGTATGCCTGTGGGCGACGGTTTCCTCGGCAGAATTACGGACGCTCTCGGTTCTCCGATTGACGGCAAGGGCGCAATTAAGGAAGACGGATATTTCCCGATAGAAAGTCCGGCGCCCGGAATTATCGACCGCCAGCCGGTAAATAAACCTATGGAAACCGGGCTTCTGACGATTGACTCGATGTTCCCTATAGGCAGAGGACAGCGTGAACTTATAATCGGTGACCGTCAGACCGGTAAAACCGCCATTGCGCTTGACACAATCCTGAACCAGAAGGGTAAGGGAGTTGTGTGTATTTATGTTGCAATCGGGCAGAAGGCGTCATCTGTGGCGCAGCTTGCGGAGGTTCTCAAACGCCACGGTGCGGCGGATTATACGATTGTCGTCAATGCGTCGGCAAGCGAGCCTGCGCCGCTGCAGTATATCGCTCCGTATGCGGGCTGCGCAATGGGCGAGTATTTCATGCGTAAGGGCAAAGATGTTCTTATCGTGTATGACGATTTGTCAAAGCATGCTATTGCGTACAGAACTTTAAGTCTGCTTTTGGAGCGTTCTCCGGGTCGTGAGGCGTATCCGGGTGATGTTTTCTACCTTCATTCAAGGCTTCTTGAAAGGTCGGCGCATCTTTCCGACGCTCTCGGCGGAGGCAGCATGACGGCCCTCCCGATTGTCGAAACACAGGCGGGAGATGTTTCGGCGTATATTCCGACAAATATAATTTCTATTACCGACGGCCAGATTTTCCTTGAAAGCGATTTGTTTTTCTCAGGTCAGCGCCCGGCGGTAAATATAGGTCTTTCCGTGTCCCGTGTGGGCGGTGCGGCGCAGACAAAGGCGATGAAGGCTTCTGCCGGCGCAATAAGACTGGATTTGGCGCAGTACCGTGAAATGGAAGTTTTTACCCAGTTCTCGAGCGATCTGGACGATGTTACAAAGCGCCAGCTGCACTACGGTCAGGGACTTATGCAGATATTAAAGCAGCCGCAGTACAGTCCGCTTTCTCAGCACAGACAGGTTATAATTCTGGTTGCGGCAATGGCGCATGTGTTTGTGCCCGTTCCGGTTAAGGAGATTTCCGAGTGCAGCAGAAGGCTTACGGAGTATGTCGAAAGCGTGCTGCCGGAGGTTTGCTCCGAAATTGAGAGCACGGGGAAACTTTCGGACGAAAACCGTGAAAAAATAATAAGCTGTGCAAAGGATTTTGTCGAAAAGAATAAATAAAGGCAGGTGGGCGCAAAATGGCAAGCACAAAGGAAATTAAAAATCATATCAAAAGCGTGCGTGATACCAAAAAAATCACAAATGCCATGTATATGATTTCGTCAATGAAAATGCGCAAGGTCAAAAGCGACCTCGATAAAACACGCCCTTATTTTGAGGCTATACAAAGCGAAATCAAGAGGATTTTCAGAACGGTAAAAGATGTGAATAACCGCTATTTTTATCCGGAAGACGGTATGCCCGAACTCAGCGGCCCGTATGCATGCCTGGTTATCACCGCAGATAAGGGTCTTGCCGGGATGTATAACCAGAATGTCATCCGTGAAGCGGAAAAAATGCTTGCCGAGCACCCCGACACCAAGCTTTTTGTTGTCGGAGAGTACGGCAGACAGTATTTTTATCATCATAAAATTCCGATTGAGAGAAGCTTTCTTTATACCGCCCAGAACCCTACCATGCAGCGTGCAAGGGAAATCAGTGAGATTCTTCTCGATTTGTTCGATAAAAACCGGGCGGAAAAGATTTTTATAATTTATACCGATATTAAAAACAGTATCTGTGAGGAAGCAAAGGTTGAAAGGCTTTTGCCGTTCCATAGAAAGCGCTTTGCGTCGAACGCTTCGGAAAAGGCGGTTAAAATTCCGTTTGAGTTTACACCGTCTGTTGCCGAGGTGCTTGACAATATAATTCCGAGCTATGTTTCGGGATTCATATACAGCGCCCTTGTGGACAGTTTCTGCAGTGAACAAAATGCAAGAATGACTGCAATGGATTCGGCAAACCGCAACGCCGAAAAGCTTCTTTCGGATTTGCTTGTGCAGTATAACAGGGTGCGCCAGTCTGCAATCACGCAGGAAATCACGGAGGTTTCCTCGGGTGCCAAGGCGCTTAAGAAACGACATAACGACCGGCTTGACGAGGTGAACGGATTATGAATATTGGAAAAATAGTTGAAATTTCAGGTCCGGTTATCGATTGCCGCTTTGAATCGGGACATCTCCCGAAAATCAAGGAGGCTCTTACGGTAACCGTTGACGGGGCGGAGCGCACCATGGAGGTCGCAAAGCATATCGGTCATGATACCGTGCGCTGTATTCTTCTTGCGGAAAGCGAAAAGCTGTCGAGAGGAATGGAAGTAAAGGCAACAGGTGCCGGAATTAAGGTTCCGGTCGGAGATGTGACTCTCGGAAGGATGTTCAATGTTCTGGGGCAGCCGATTGACGGCGAGGGTGAAATCCCGAAAACCGCCGAAAAGCGTGAAATCCACCGGAAGGCTCCCGATTTTGAAGAGCAGCGTCCCGCTGCAGAAATCCTTGAAACGGGTATTAAGGTTATCGACCTTTTGGAACCGTACCCCAAGGGCGGCAAAATTGGTCTGTTCGGTGGTGCGGGCGTCGGCAAAACCGTGCTTATACAGGAGCTTATTCATAATGTCGCAATGGAGCACGGCGGATATTCGGTGTTCACGGGCGTGGGCGAGAGAAGCCGTGAGGGTAATGACCTTTGGACGGAAATGCGCGAAAGCGGAGTTTCGGATAAAACTGCGCTTGTGTTCGGGCAGATGAACGAGTCGCCCGGCGTCCGAATGAGAGTTGCGCTTTCGGGGCTTACAATGGCGGAGTATTTCCGTGATGAGCAGAATAAGGATGTGCTCCTTTTCATAGATAATATTTTCCGTTTTGTGCAGGCGGGCAGCGAGGTTTCGACGCTTCTCGGGCGAATGCCTTCGGCTGTCGGATATCAGCCTACGCTTGCATCGGAAATGGGTGCGCTTCAGGAAAGAATCACATCTACCAAAAGCGGCTCCGTAACATCGGTTCAGGCGGTTTATGTGCCGGCGGATGACCTTACCGACCCGGCACCTGCAACAACATTTACTCACCTTGACGCAACAACGGTTCTTAGCCGTAAAATTGCTGAACAGGGTATCTATCCGGCGGTTGACCCTCTCGATTCAACCTCCCGTATTCTGGAGGCGAACGTTGTGGGTAAGGACCATTACGAAACCGCAAGGCATGTACAGGAGGTTCTGCAGAAATATAACGAGCTACAGGATATAATCGCAATCCTCGGTATGGATGAGCTTTCCGATGAGGATAAAGAAATCGTTACAAGGGCAAGAAAAATCCAGAGGTTCCTCTCGCAGCCTATGCATGTTGCCGAGAAATTTACGGGTATTCCCGGAAAATATGTTCCGGTTTCGGAAACGATTAAGGGATTTTCGGCGATTCTTTCGGGTGAGATGGATAAGTATCCTGAGGCGGCGTTTTATAATGTCGGCGGTATCGATGATGTAATCGCCAAAGCTAAACAGCTTGCGGAGGAGGAGTAACCTATGAATACCTTCAAAGCTCATATTTATGCGGCGGACAGGGTTTTCTATGAGGGCGACTGCGAATCCATGGTTGTGCCGACGGAGGACGGTCAGTACGGAATCTGGGCAGGGCACAGCAATGTTATAAGCGCTGTCGTTCCGGGAATTATGACATTCAGAATCCCCGGCGGCAAGGACGAAATCGCAGCGGTTTCCTCCGGGCTTGTAAAAATAGAAAACAATGATGTTCTGCTGCTTGTGGACTCCGCAGAGCACCCCGAGGATATAGACGCCAACCGCGCAAAACACGCTGCTGACGCCGCCAAGGAAGCGCTCCTTCAAAAACAGAGCATAAGGGAATACCATATGGCGCAGCTGACCCTTTCCCGTGCCATAGCAAGGCTCAGGGCTAAGGGCGGAACAGAGAAATAGTGAATAAAAAAAGATTGTATGCATGGTGAAACTTATGTATACAATCTTTTTTATGTGCCGGTTATCAAATGTGATTTTCTATAGCACAAATATTTTTTGCTCCAAATTTCATCAACCTCTTTTTTGAATGTTATTAGTTGTTTATGATAAAATATTGAACTTATCACAATACAAATTGTTGTCAATAACAAGCAATAAGCTTTATACAAAACTCTTAAAGGTTGTTCAACTAAAGGAGGGTGGTTGAAATGATTAAAAATTTGTAAAAGATAAGAAATGAGAACGGTATAAGCAGTCAGTCAACAAGTATGAAAATCATGGTGTTGAGCCTGATATAGAAACCATGATAAAAATTGTGGATTATTTTAATATCACTATTGATTATCTTGTCGGAAGAAACGAAGCCGAAGAAACAGCGGTATCGGATATTTCGTTTAAGGAGTAGAAAGTTATGAAAAATGAAGTTCCCCGGAGCGGCAAAAAGAAAAAACGGCATCCTTCATAAGAAGAATGCCGTTTTTTAATACCGGTGATCGGGGTCGAACCGATACGATATCGCTACCACCGGATTTTGAGTCCGACGCGTCTGCCAATTCCGCCACACCGGCAAGTGCATAAACTATTATACTACATTTTAAGAAAAAAATCAACTGTTTTTTTAAAAAAACAGAAATTTTTTTAAATTTTTAAAAATACGCATAAAAATGCCGGCAACGATAAAATCGAAACCGGCTTTTTATCTGTTTTAAGCTTCTTTCGCAACTACCTGCTTACCCTTGTAGAAACCACATGAACCGCATACTCTGTGAGGCATCATATATTCCTGACACTGTGGGCACTTAACCATGCCCGGAACTGCAAGCTTCCAGTTTGCGCGTCTTTTATCACGACGAGCTTTTGATACTTTACCCTTAGGTACTGCCATTATCTACACCTCCTTAATGATAGGATGGAATATGTTATTTCAACAAATCCCTCAACGCACTGAGCCTTGGGTCGTAAGAAGTTCTGTCACATCCGCAGTCGCCATTGTTAAGGTCGGCTCCGCAGACGCTGCAAAGGCCCTTACAATCCTCCCTGCAAAGGTGCTTCAGTTCAAGGTTGAGGAAAATATCCGTCATAATTATATCGTCAATCTCAAGCTTACCGTTGACAATAAGGCTGTTGCCCTCATTGTCTTTCAGAATCTCGTCCATCTGAACGGTATAATCCTTAGCAAACTGTTTAGCACACAATGCGCAACGCACATTCAGCGTAAACCTGCATATGCCGGTAAACCGTATGCAATCGCTTCCCTCATTGACAAATTTCCCCGAAAATACCGGCTTTTTTGCAAAGCTGTATTTTTCGCCGAGATAAGTAAATCCGGTAATATCCAGCGTTTCATCGGAAACGCTCTGAACCATGCCTTCATTTTTAACAAGAAGGGATAAATCGATAATCATTGTCTACCTCACACATGCACAACGGTAACCCGTTAGCCTTATAATTATACTAAAAAAAACGCAATTTGTCAAGTGTTTTTAAATTATTTTTCGGAAGAAGTCAATTTCTGTGTTTCAAGAGCAATCATAAGTTCTTCATCCGTGGGGATAACAAGAACCTTAACCTTGCCGCCTTCTGCGGTTATATCAACGGTTCCTCTTGTATTGTTCTTTGCTTCGTCGATTTTTATTCCGAGGAATTCAAGCCCGTCGGTAACTTTCTTCCTTACATCGCTGTCGTTTTCGCCGACGCCCGCAGTGAACACCAGAGCGTCAACTCCGCCCATAACGGCTGCGTAAGAGCCTATGTACTTTTTAACATCATAGCTGAACATATCAACTGCCAGAGCTGCTCTTTCGTTGCCGTCTGCAGCTGCAGCGGCGAGGTCGCGGAAGTCTGAGCTTACGCCCGAAATTCCCTTAACGCCCGACTTTTTGTTGATAAGTGTGTCAACTTCATCTGCTGTCATACCCTTGCCCATAAGGAAGGTGATGATAGCTGGGTCGATGCTTCCGCATCTTGTGCCCATTATAACGCCGTCAAGAGGGGTAAGCCCCATTGATGTTGCAACGGATTTGCCGTCCTTAACTGCGGTGATTGATGAACCGTTGCCGAGGTGGCAGCAAATGATTTTAAGGTCTTTTATATCCTTGCCGAGGAATTCAGCAGCCTTGCCGGAAACATAATTATGAGATGTTCCGTGGAAGCCGTATCTTCTGATTTTATCGTTTTCGTACAGCTCATAGGGGAGGCCGTACATATACTCAACCTCGGGCATTGTCTGGTGAAATGCAGTATCGAAAACGCCGACCTGCGGAACACCCGGCATAACCTCTTTGCACGCATTTATACCGATAATATTTGCGGGATTATGAAGCGGTGCAAGCGGAATACACTTTTCAACCGCTGCCATAACTTCGTCATCTATAATAACCGATTTCGAGAACATCTCGCCGCCGTGAACAACTCTGTGGCCCACAGCGTCGATTTCGTCCATTGACGAAATTACGCCGTATTTGGGGTTTACAAGTGCGCCTATAACAGACTTGATTGCGTCTGAATGGTCTTTGAGCGGAGCCGTAAGTTCAACGGGAGTGCCGCCGGTAGGCTTAAAGGTGTTTTTGCCGTCAATACCTATTCTTTCGCAGAGACCCTTCGCCATTACGGACTTATCGTCCATATTTATAAGCTGATATTTAAGCGAAGAACTTCCTGCATTTATTACAAGAATTTTCATTTGATTTTCCTCCAATTAATTATTCTGAGCCTGTACACATGTGATTGCAACAACGCCGGCGATATCCTCAGCCGAGCAGCCTCTGGAAAGGTCGTTTACAGGCTTTGCGATACCCTGTGTGATAGGGCCGTATGCTTCAGCCTTTGCAAGGCGCTGAACAAGCTTGTATCCGCTGTTTCCGGCGTTGAGGTCGGGAAATACAAGAACATTGCATTTGCCCGCGACTTCGCTTCCCTTTGCCTTTGACTGTCCGATTTCCGGAACAATTGCGGCGTCAACCTGGAATTCTCCGTCAAGCTTAAGTTCGGGAGCTTTTTCCTTGGCAAGTCTTGTAGCTTCCTGCATTTTGTCAACAAGTTCCGATTTTGCGCTGCCGTATGTAGAATAGGAAATCATACCGACAACCGGTTCCTTTTCAACGAGCTGTTCAAAGGATTTAGCTGAAGAAAGAGCAATTTCCGAAACTTTATCGGCATCCGGATTCTCGTTAAGTCCGGAATCAGCAAAAATAAATGTGCCGTCGGCGCCGTAGGGGCAGTCCGGAACAACCATAACGAAAAATGCCGAAACAAGCTTGCAGCCCGGTTTTGTGCGAAGAATCTGAAGATTCGGGCGAAGAACATTCGCAGTAGAGTTAACTGCGCCGGCAACCATGCCGTCGGCGAGGTCTTTTTTAACCATCATTGAACCGAAATAAAGTGTGCTCTTCATGGTTTCGCGCGCTTTTTCGGGAGTCATGCCCTTTTCTTTTCTCATTTCGTAGAATGTCTGAACAAAATCTTCAAAATGTTCGTCCTTCTCGGGGTCTATAATTTTCGCGGCAGATATATCATATCCGTCGGAAATCTTTGCGATTTCGTCCTTATTTCCCAGTATAATAAGGTTTGCGATGCCGCGCTTCAGAATAATATCCGCAGCGGCGATTGTACGGGGTTCCGTACCTTCCGCCAAAACGATGGTTTTTTTGTCCGCCTTGGCGCGTTCGATAATCCTGTCAAGAAACTTACTCATTTGTAAATGCCTTCTTTCACCAATTATTATACAATTATTATACAACTATTTCGGACTTATTACAAGGACTTTTTTGATTTTTGACCATTTGACCAAATAAGCCGTAATTTTTGTAGAATTTGTTGCTGTTTTGTCGAATTATCTCCAGTTGAATGTTGCAAGACCGTAGATGTAAAGCCCGATAATTGCAATCGGAACAAGATATTTGAAAATCGGTTTCATCCAGTCGTGAACCTTAAGACCCTTGCCCATGTTTGCCTCGGCCTTAAAATTATCCCAGCCCCAGCCGTAGCGCTTGC
The DNA here is from genome assembly GCA_034186235.1 of Clostridia bacterium. Taxonomy (GTDB): domain Bacteria; phylum Bacillota; class Clostridia; order HGM11514; family HGM11514; genus CAKSKB01. The sequence goes on from JAXGBA010000094.1 coordinate 25,059, forward strand.
TGCAGCAGAAGAGCACAACACAGAGCGAGCCAAGAGGAAGCAGATTTGTGCTTACAAGGAAATCCCAGAGGTCGAGCCATGCCGTGCCGTCGGCGAACGGAACAAAGCCCGAGAATGTGCTGTATCCGAGAGCGGTTGTGAGCGCAAGAACAAATATGCCGATTCCGCATACAAGGCAGCCCTTGGGACGGCTCCAGCCGGTCATTTCACGCACGCATGCGAGAATGTTTTCAAATACCGCAAGTACTGTCGAGAGCGCTGCGAAAACCATGAACAGGAAGAACATTGAGCCCCACCAGCGGCCGCCGCTCATATTATTGAACACCGATGCCATCGTATCGAAAAGAAGACTCGGGCCTGCGTTTACTTCGACATTATATGTGAAGCATGCCGGGAAAATTATAAGTCCGGCAACCACCGCAACAAATGTGTCGAGGATAATTACATTGACC
>JAXGBA010000095.1:0-10745 GCA_034186235.1 Clostridia bacterium
ATTATGCCGAAAAGAAGTACACCGATGAGGAATTTGAGGAGCTTTCCGCAAAATATATGCACGCAAAGCCTTTTACCAAGGAATCGCTTTTGTACCGTGAGATATTTGAAAAGTACTATCCGGGTCAAAGCAGGATGGTGGTTGATTTCTGGATGCCGAACAAAAGCTGGGAGGGCTGCGATGTTAACGACCCCTCGGCAAGAGTTCTTTCAAACTACGGCGCAAGCGGAATATAATAATAAGAAAGGTTTGGTTTCATGGAGCTTAATTTCACAAAAATGCACGGCTGCGGAAACGATTATATTTATGTTGACGCATTCCGGGAGAAAATAGACGATATTCCGAAAACCGCAAAAATGCTGTCGAGAAGACACTTTTCCGTCGGGGCGGACGGTATGATTCTGGTTTGCCCGTCGGGAATTGCGGACGCAAAAATGCGGATGTTCAATGCGGACGGCTCGGAGGGAAAAATGTGCGGAAACGGCATAAGATGCGTTGCAAAGTTTGTGTACGATAACGGAATTTGCCGCAGAAATCCGTTAAAAATCGAGACTCTGTCAGGTATAAAAACCGTTTCTCTTGAAATATCGGACGGCGTTGCCGTGGCGGCAGAGGTCGATATGGGAAAGCCTATGGTTCTCCCGTCGGAAATCCCCGTGCTTTCCGAAACCAATACGCCGATTATAAATAAATCGGTTGAGGTCGGCGGCAAGCGCCTTCATGTAACATGCGTAAGCATGGGCAACCCTCACTGCGTGATTTTTGTAAAAAAGGACTTTCCGCTTATGACATTCCCGATTGAAAAGGTCGGCCCGACGATTGAAAAGGATAAGATGTTTCCCGAGGGCGTAAATGTTGAGTTCGTGAAAGTTATAAGCGAAAAAGAGCTTGAAATGAGGGTCTGGGAGCGCGGCAGCGGCGAAACCTTTGCCTGCGGAACGGGCGCATGTGCGTCGGCTGCGGCTGCGGTTATGAACGGAATTTCAAAAAATGATACCGATATATGCGTGCACCTTCGCGGCGGCGATTTAATTATAAACTGCGGCGATGAAGGCATTAAAATGCGCGGCGAGGCGGTTACGGCATTTAAGGGAGTAGTTGAAATCTGAAAGGGAGATTTTTATGAAAATCAACAGACATTATCTTGAACTTAAACCTTCGTATCTTTTCAAGACCATTGCGCAGAAAACGGCGGAATATCAGACTAAAAACCCGTCAGCGGATATAATACGCATGGGTATCGGCGATGTTACAAGGCCCATTTGTGCGTCGGCTGTCAATGCACTGAAGGCGGCGGCGGACGAGATGGGTAAGGCAGAAACCTTTCACGGTTACCCCGAAAGCTACGGAGAGGACTTCTTGCTTTCCGCAATCGAAAAGCATTATAAAAACCATATCGGAGCGGATGTTTCGGCGGACGAAATCGTTGCTACAAGCGGCGCAAAGGAGGATACGGCGAATATCCTTGATATTTTTGACACGGATAACACCGTGCTTATCCCCGACCCCGTGTACCCCGTGTATCTTGATACGAATATCATGACCGGGCGCAAGGTGAAGTACGACCCCGGAAACGAGAAAAACGCCTTTCTGCCCATGCCTGAAGAGGCGGCGGATATAATTTATATCTGCTCTCCCAACAACCCAACCGGCAGCGCATATAATAAGCGGCAGCTTAAAGAGTGGGTCGATTTTGCTAACGAACACGGCTCGGTAATTCTTTTTGATGCGGCATATGAAATGTTTGTGAGCGACCCCGGCTGCCCGAGAAGTATATTCCAAATCGATGGCGCAAGAACTTGTGCGATAGAGTTCTGCTCCTTTTCAAAAACCGCAGGATTTACGGGGCTCCGGTGCGGATATACCGTTATTCCGAAAGAACTGCAGGCTGACGGCGTGAGCCTTCTTGAGCTTTGGAAGCGCCGCCAGTCCACAAAATTCAACGGCATTTCGTATGTAATCCAAAGGGCGGCTGAAGCGGCATTTTCGGACGAGGGCTACGGCGAAATTAGAAAAAACATCGATTACTACCGCAAAAATACCGAGTATATGATGAGCGCATTTGATGAAATCGGGCTTAAATACTTTGGCGGAAAAAACAGCCCTTATGTTTGGCTTAAAACTCCGAACGGTATGACATCGTGGGAATTTTTCGATTTCATGCTTGAAAAGTGCAATATTATAGGAACGCCCGGTTCGGGCTTCGGCGAGATGGGTGAAGGGTATTTCAGGCTTTCGGGCTTCGGAACCCATAAAAAAACACTCGAAGCGCTCCGCCGTATGAAAAATATAATAGAATAAAATTAAAGGGAGTTGTGGAAAAATGCTGCATCTCCCTTTAATTTTGTTCGTTTATTCTCAAAATTTGTTCAAATGTATTGACTTTTGAACTGCCGTGGGTTATAATCAAACCAGTATATAATTTGGAGGATAGTCAGCTATGACGCTAAGAGAAAAAATACTGAAAACATTTGTTGTAACAATCCGCGAAATCAATACTCACGGCGGCCCGGAGGAGTTTTTTGAAAAATATCCGGTCGGCGGCATGTACTACAGCGAGGGCGCAGCGCTTCTTGACGAAAACGGTCTTGAAATGGGCACTGCTACCACATTTGAAAAGCTTAATCTCTGCAAAAAGTATTCTAAGAATAAGCTGCTTGTATGCGCTGACGGCGCAAAGGTCAGAGGGCAGAAACTTGCAATGCATCCGCAGATGTCCCTCGGCGGCTCGCATAACCTTGAGGACGCTTATAACTACGGCAAAATTATAGGTATGCAGATGAACGACAAGGGGATAGATATGGTTCTGGGGCCGAGCATAGATATGTGCTTTGACCACCTCATGTACCTTACCGCAATAAGCGATGACCCCGAAATGGTTATCAAAATTTATTCCGAAGCCGTAAAGGGGATTTCTGACCAGGGCGTGTGCACAACGCTTAAGCACTTCCCGGGATTGGGCACCTATTTTATAAATATGCATATGGCGCCGGGAGCAAACATTTTGCCGTTTGATGAGTGGATGAAGACGTACGGCCATACATATAAGGAGCTGTTCAAGGCAGGCGCAACTGCTGTTATGACAACTCATGTGTCGCTTAAATCCTACGATAATGAGCCTGATGACGGTTTTTATCCGATTGCCACATATTCAAAGAAGCTCACAACGGACCTTCTTAAGGGCGAGCTTGGTTTTGAAGGCGCAGTTATAACCGACGCACTCATTATGGGTGGTATGGCAACGGGCGATTTGGTAGCGGAAACCGTCCAGGCATTCAAGGCAGGGGCTGATTTGCTGCTTTGGCCTCCGGTTGAGGCGGCGGACAAAATCGAGGAGCTTATCGAATCGGGCGAGATACCGATGTCAAGGCTCGACGACGCACTCTCCAGAATCGAAAAGATGGAAAAGTTCAGACAGGATGCGCTTGATAACAATAAATTCGATACTCCCGACCCCGCATTTGCGGACGAAAAAACCCGTGAAATCGTTAAAAACGGAATGTGCCTTTTGAGGAATGAAAGAAATATTATTCCGCTTAAAAAGGAGGGCGCAAAGATTCTTATTGTCGATGTGACGGACGAGGATAATTATTCTTCAAATCTTCTCAAAGAAGAACTTGAAGCAAGGGGCTTTACGGCTGAGGTAAAGCGCGATATTTATGATGTTCCGTCAAGGGTTTGCTGGCAGGCGGATATAGACAAGCTTCAGGCAGAGTATGATTTTTGCGTGTTCAATGTTCATGCGTTCTTCGTTGCGCAGTGGAGCGATTCGCATATGCTGATATGGGCATCGCACCTTTTCGATAAAAATAAGAAGATAATTGTCAATTACGGCTCTCCTTATTTTGCGGAGGACTATTTCCCCGAGGACGATACATTTATTGAAATGAACTGCTCGCCGAACAAGGAAACGGTTTCCCTTCTTGCCGACGCAATTATCGGCAAAATCCGTCTTACCGGAAAAAGCATACTGAAAGACAGAAGATAATATTTATAACCCCTTTTGCATGTTTTGCGGGAGGGGTTTGCATTTTTAAAAAAAACTGTTGAATTTTTGACCGTTTTGTATTATAATTTTGGCAAAGGAGCTGATTATAAAATGGCATTAATGACAGGATTTTTCCCGGGAGGGGACTGCAATAATATCGAACTTTACGATGACAGAATCGAGTGTACGCCGGCACTTACGAAATTTGAAATTGAAAGCGGCACGATAAATATGCACTATAACTGGCGCTGCCGCATAATCGGCAAGCCCGGAGAGCGGGTGCATGTAATAATGCACTGGCCGCCGTATGACCCGGAAAAGTCAAAAAAGGAGCATGTATACTGGTTCGTGCAGAGCTTCGGACTGGTTGCGGAGCGCGCAATGTATATAAGCGAGGACGAAATTCACTGGAAGCACTTCACCGATGTTAAAAAGACCGGGTTTGACTTCGATTTCACCGTTACGCTTCCCGAAAGCGGAAGGCTTTCTGCTGCGGTAAATATACCGTTTTCGGTTGAGGAACTTGAAGCGCTCTGTGCGGAATATAAGGATTTCCGCGTGAAGGTTGCCGAAACAAGAGCGGGCTTTGATATTCCTGCGTTCCGCTTCGGAAACGGCAAAAAAGTGATATGGCTTCAGGCGAATGTGCATACGATTGAGGTTTCCGGGAGCCATGCGCTTGTCGGCGCAATGCGTTATCTTAAGGCGCATATCGATGAGATAAAGGACTATTCGTTCTTTGTTATTCCGTCTGTTACGGTTGATGGGCTTTACGGCGATATGGCAAGAAAAGAGCAGCATACCGATATAAACCGCGACTGGGGTAAGCTTACAAATCCCGAAAATATCAATATCGACAGGTTTATAAGAGGGCTTGCTGCGGACGGGTACGAAATGCTTGTTATGACAGATATGCATAACGGCTGGTGCGACCCTTCGGAGTCGGGCGGAAATCTTACGGAGTTTAACCCCGGGCAGTTTGATGATGATTATCAGGCACGCCGCCTTAAATTCCAGAGAGCGATGCTCGCAGCGTGCGATTTTGAAAAGCCGGAAACCTTTTGGTGGCATGACAAAAACCCTAACGGAATCGAGTGCTTCTTTGATTACGGCTCCGAAAACTATCATGCGCTTTGCACCACAATGGAGTTCAGCCGCTTTGAAATATGGGACAGGGCAAGCGAATCTTATGTTCCGGTAACCCAGGAACTGCTTGAAAAAATGGGAACGCAGTACGCCGATTTCCTGCTTCATTATAAATATTAAAAAATTTGTAAAAATCTATTGACTTTTAGGAGATTTTGTGATATTCTTAAATAGTTGATTTTAATATGACCCAATGATGTTTCCGGATAAAACCGGAAGCGTAGGGAACTTCGGAGAACCTCATTAAGTTGAGTGCCGAAGGGGCAAGGCGGAAAACCGCCGAAACTCTCAGGCAAAAGGACGAAGACTCAGTTTTTAACTTGTGTTTTTTGAAGTTACCGCCTTTTGGGTCGGTAACTTTTTTAATTGGAGGATTTACATATGGAACAATTTACGGCAATTCTCAACACCATTAAAGACTATGTCTGGGGTCTGCCTATGATCGTGCTTATTCTGGCGGTGGGCTTTATCCTCACGGTCAGAACGGGGCTTATTCAGGTTAGGCACCTCCCCAAAGCTCTCAAATTCATGCTCAAAAACGAAAAGGACGGCGAAGGCGATATTTCGAGCTTCGGTGCACTCTGTACGGCTCTTTCCGCAACAATCGGAACGGGTAATATCGTCGGCGTTGCAACCGCAATCGCAGCCGGCGGCCCGGGCGCACTTTTTTGGATGGAATTTGCGGCTTTCCTCGGCATGGCTACAAAATATGCCGAAGGTCTGCTTGCGGTTAAGTTCAGACAGATTGATTCCGACGGTAAGGTTCTCGGCGGACCTTTCTATTATATAGAAAAGGGTATGGGTGCAAAGTGGAAGTGGCTTGCAAAGCTGTTTGCAATTTTCGGTATGCTTGTCGGAATTCTCGGTATCGGAACTATGACCCAGATTAACGGTATCACCGCTGCGGTTCAGAACTTCTTCGACCCCGATAAGGCTCAGGTTGCGTTTTCAATAGGCAAGAACGCTTACGCATGGCCGACGGTTATTTCGGGTATTCTCGTAACGCTCTTTGCCGCACTCGTTATCATCGGCGGTATCAAGAGAATCGCAAGCGTTTCTCAGGTCGTTGTGCCCTTCATGGCGGTTCTTTACTTCATCTGCGGTATCGTGCTGATTATCGTCAATATAACGGAAGTTCCGGCAGCAATTGTGCTCATCGTTAAAAGTGCGTTCGCACCTAAGGCGGTGTTCGGCGGCGCTCTTGGTATCACTATCGTTTCCGCAATGCGTAACGGTATCGCAAGGGGTATCTTCTCGAACGAGTCGGGTATCGGCTCCGCTCCTATTGCGGCTGCCGCTGCAAAAACAAAAGAACCCGCACGCCAGGGTCTTGTGTGCATGACGGGTACATTCTTCGATACCATCATTGTCTGCACGATAACAGGCCTTGCAATCGTTCTTACAGGTGCGTATAAGGCAGGTATGAGCGGGGATCTGGTCGGCGTTGAAATCACCACAAAGGCTTTTGAACTCGGTCTTCCCTTCAATAACAGCGTGTGTGCGTTCCTTTTGATGATTTGCCTTGTGTTCTTTGCTTTCACAACAATTCTCGGCTGGGATTACTACTCCGAAAAGTGCCTTCAGTATCTTGTAGGCAATAAGAAAAAACCGATTCTTACATACAGATTCCTTTACATTCTTGCGGTTTTTGTAGGTCCTTACCTCAAGGTTGACTTCGTTTGGACTCTCGCCGACATCGTAAACGGTCTTATGGCGTTCCCGAACCTCGTTGCGCTCTTTGCGCTGAACGGCGTTGTCAGAACCGAAACCAAGCTGTTTATCAATAAACTTAAAGCAAGTAAGTAAATTGCAGACTTCGAAAAAGTCGGTCAACCGTAAGCAAAAACCTTGAAATCATTGAGATTTCAAGGTTTTTGCTTGTCTACGCCGATGAATCCATGTTCGGCAAATTTACCTTCCTTTTTCGGAGTCTGCCGGTGCACGGATAGGTTTGTAGACGCAATGGGACCTCTTTTTATATTGACAAACGGGAACACATGTGGTAAAATATAGTAATAAATTCTAAGGAGTACGGCTTAAAATGAAGAAAATCAGGTTTCTTATTTGTTTAATTGTGATTATGGCGTTTTCGCCTGCGGTTTCGGCGGAGATTGATACGGGTGAAGTTGTGGTTAAGCTACAGCTCGGGAACCCCGAAATAGAGGTCAACGGGGTTGCGGCGGCGATAGATAATTCGGGCACTGTGCCGGTTTCGGTGTCGGGGAGGACGCTCCTTCCGATAAGAGCGGTGATTGAAGCTTTCGGCGGCGAGGTTTCATGGGATGACCTGACAAAAACGGCAACACTTTCGGTTTCGGGAGATAAGGCGGAGCTTACGGTAGGGAAGTGCGATGCGTATTTTAACGGCTCGAAGCGCACTCTTGATACGCCGCCCAAGATTATCGGCGGCAGAACTATGCTTCCGGTGCGGTTTGTTGCCGAAAGCTTTAATCTTGCAGTTGCGTGGGATGGGGCAACCAAAACCGTATGGATAATCCGCGATTCTTTCACCGAAGACGAGTACAGCCGCCTTAAAGCCGGGCTGAAAGATTACGGCGGAGAGGCGTTTTCGGAGGTAAACGGCAACAAACCGTATTTTAAGGACTACGAAAAAATCGGCGCTTCGTTTGAGTATTACGAAACTCTTGATAATCTCGGGCGCTGCGGCGTTGCGGAGGCTTCCGCCGCAACGGATACTATGCCGGCAGAAAAGCGGGGCGACATATCAAAAATCAAACCAACCGGGTGGAAAAACGCAAAGTATGAGGACGTTCCCGGAGGATATGTGTATAACCGCTGCCACCTTATCGGGTTTCAGCTGACGGGCGAGAATGCAAATGCACGCAATCTCATAACCGGCACAAGGTACTTGAATGTAAAAGGTATGCTGCCGTTTGAAAACAGGGTTGCGGAATATATAAAATCCACCGGAAATCATGTTATGTACCGCGTCACACCGGTGTTTGACGGTGAAAACCTTCTGTCCTCAGGCGTTCTGATGGAAGCTTTTTCGGTTGAGGACGAAGGGCAGGGTGTATCCTTCTGTGTGTTTTGCTATAATGTTCAGCCGGGGGTTATTCTCAATTACGCAACCGGCGAGAATACAGCTGATAAATAAAGCCGCTTTAAAGCGGCTTTTTTTGTTTAGATTATCGGTTGACAATGATTTTTTCATGTGCTATAATTAATATAATAAGCAGGTGAATTTATGAAACGTATAACAGTAATCGCAGGGCATTTCGGCAGCGGCAAAACGGAATTTGCCGTGAATTATGCAATGCACCTTCGCAAAACCCACGAAAATGTTGTGATTGCGGATATGGACACGGTTAATCCGTATTTTCGCACGAAGGATGCCGAGAGTGAGCTTGAGGATGCCGGCGTAAGGGTAATTTCGCCCGAATTTGCAAACACAAATCTTGATATAATCTCGATTCCGGGGGAAATCAATTCCGTTTTTGAGGATGATACCGCCCGTGCCGTTTTTGATGTCGGCGGAGATGATGAGGGCGCAGTTGTCCTCGGTATGTTCAGAAAACAGCTTGAGAAGTGCGGATACGATATGTTTCTTGTTGTAAACAAAAACAGGCCTTTTACGGACACCGCAGAGCATACGGTTGAAATGATTCGTGCAATCGAAACGGCATCCGGGCTTAAATTTACCGGGATTGTGAGCAATACCAATCTTCTGGACGAAACAACGCCCGATATTGTCCGAGGCGGCGAGGAAATGTGCGAGGCTGTGTTCAAAACAACCGGGATTCCGCTCGTGTTTGTCGCATCCGACGGAAAAAATTCGGGTCTTATTAAAAACAGAAATAAATTTTTTAAATTGGACTTTTATATAAAAAGACCGTTTTAGGAGGTTTTAAGTAATGGCAAATGTAATTTTCAACGAAGACAAGTGCAAGGGATGTCAGCTTTGCACAACGGTATGTCCCAAGGGGATTGTCCATATGGCGAAAGACCGCATTAACAGCAAGGGCTTTCACCCTGCGGAGGTAACCGAAAAGGAAAAATGTATCGGCTGTGCTTTCTGTGCAACGATTTGCCCCGATGTTGTAATTGAGGTAGAAAGATAGAGAGGAGAATGCAAAATGGCAGAAAAGATTTTGATGAAGGGTAACGAAGCCATAGCCGAGTCTGCAATCAGGGCAGGCTGCAAGATGTTTTTCGGCTATCCTATCACACCTCAGACGGAGCTTGCGGCGTATATGGCGAAAAAGCTTCCTAAAATAGAGGGCGGAGTGTTCCTCCAGGCGGAGAGCGAAGTTTCCGCAATTAATATGGTTTACGGCGCAGCGGGTGCCGGCGCGAGGGTTATGACATCCTCTTCATCTCCCGGAATCAGCCTTAAACAGGAGGGTATTTCGTATATAGCCGGTGCGGACTTGCCCTGCGTAATAGTTAATATCGTAAGGGGCGGCCCGGGTCTGGGCGGAATCCAGCCTGCGCAGAGCGATTATTTTCAGGCAACAAAGGGCGGCGGACACGGCGATTATCATTTGTTCGTAATTGCACCTTCATCCATACAGGAAATTGTTGACCTCACACGCCACGCTTTCGACATTGCCGATAAGTACAGAATTCCGGCAATGATAATGGGTGACGGTATGATAGGGCAGATGATGGAACCGGTTGAGTTCCCCGAAGACGGCGGAAATACCGCAACCGTTTCAAAACCGTGGGCAACGACGGGTACCGGTATGAAACGCAGCAGAAACATTATCAACTCGCTGTTTTTGCAACCGGACGAGCTTGAAAAAATAGTTTTCGAGCGTTACGAAAGATATAAGCAGATTGAGAAAAACGAAGTTATGGTTGAATGCGTCGATGTTGAAGATGCAGACATCATAATCACGGCTTACGGCACAATTTCGAGAATTGCAAAGAATGCAAAACAGCTTCTTGCGGAAAAGGGAATCAAGGTCGGCATTATAAGGCCGATTACGCTCTGGCCTTTCCCGAAGGACGCATTCAAAAAAGCCGCAGAACTGAAAAAACCGATTCTCACCGTTGAAATGAGCATGGGTCAGATGGTAGAGGATGTAAAGCTTGCGGTTGACGGCAAGACGGATGTTCACTTCTACGGAAGAACAGGCGGAATGGTTCCCACGCCTGCCGAAATAGCGGCTGAAGCTGAAAAAATCGTAGGAGGTGCAAGATAATGGAAAAGGTATTTACAAGACCTCACGCACTTACGGATACAACGCTGCATTATTGCCCGGGATGTCCTCACGGTATCGTGCACAGGCTTGTTGCCGAGGCGATAGACAGCCTCGGGATTGAGGGCAGAACAATCGGTGTTGCGCCGGTCGGGTGCTCGGTTATGGCATATAATTATTTTGAATGTGATATGCATGAGGCATCGCACGGCAGAGCGCCTGCGGTTGCAACCGGTATCAAAAGAACAAACCCCAATAATATCGTTTTCGCTTACCAGGGCGACGGCGACCTGGCGGCAATCGGTACGGCTGAAACCGTGCACGCAGCAGCAAGAGGCGAAAATATCACAATTATATTTATAAACAACGCAATTTACGGTATGACGGGCGGTCATCCGCGATTCACAAAGGCTGCGCAAGAGAATCGGTTCACAGGCATCACGGGG
>JAXGBA010000096.1:0-12307 GCA_034186235.1 Clostridia bacterium
AGTTAATTCCTCCTTTATTTAAGCAGTGAACTGCTTTCATTATCAAGGTAAATCCTTGCGTCCGGACAAAGACGCAGCACCGTGGCCGGGCATTTTTCAGTAATTTCCCCCATTATTGTCCGCTTAACAGCCTCGGCTTTGGTTGCTGACGGTACAATGCAGAAATGATGAGCTGCGGCTTTCAGAGCCGGAACAGTGAGTGTAAGAGCTTTTTTAGGAACATCGTCAATGCTTTTAAAGCACCCGTCGTTCACCTGTTGCCTCCTGCATATTTCATCAAGCTCAACGATTTTAACCGCACTGCTGTCATCAAACTTCGCAGCATGAGGGTCATTAAAGGCAATATGCCCGTTTTCTCCAATTCCCATGCATACAATATCTACCGGAAATTTCTTCAAAAGCTTCGAATATCTAAGACATTCCGCATCCTCATCATCTGTATCGGTGTTGAGAAAATGAACGGATTTGAAATCAACAAGATCAAATATATGTGTGCGCAGAAATTCTCCGAAACGCTGCGGAGCAGTTTTTCCAAGTCCCACATATTCATCCATATGGAAGGCATTAATTGAAGAAAAATCTATGCTTTTATCAGCCGCAAGCGATTCAAGAAATTCATTCTGTGAGGGTGCAGCGGCAAAAATCATATTGATTTCTTTTTTTGTTTTCAATAAATCTTTTATGCACCCGGCACATTCGGCAGCCGCATATTGCCCCATTTCTTTTCTTGTTTCAAAAATATTAACAGCAAAATTTAATTTCATAATAACACTCCCAACATGAATTTTACTTGATTATAACACAGCCGAATTGCGCTGTCAATAAGAAACAAATATGTTTTGTTTCTTGTTGACACACCGCAAACAATATGCTAAAATATTATTAAAAGAAGCAAAGGATAACTGTCATGAAAACTTTGATAAAAAATGCAAAAATCATATTTGAAAACGAAATAAAGAACGGAGAAATTGCAATTTGCGACTCAAAAATATCCGAAATAGGCGAACAAATTCCCGGCAGTTTTGATAACGAAATTGATGCCGGCGGAAACTATGTGTCACCGGGCTTTATCGATATGCATGTTCACGGAGGCGGCGGAATTGAGTTTTTGACCGCCGCCCCCGATGAAATAATTCACGGAGCAAAATGCCATGCTGAACACGGTACTACAACTATAGTTCCGTCCCTTAGCGCCGCACCGCTTGAAATAATGAAAAAAGGCATACTGAACATCCGTGCCGCAAGCGAAAAGTACAAGCCAATCGCCGGCGTGTTTCTTGAAGGTCCGTTTCTCTCGCCGAAGCAGTGCGGAGCGCAGGTTCCGGGAAGTATTATCACACCTTCGCCAAAGATTTACGAACCTCTCCTTAATTTGTGGGATAAAATACTTGCTGTCGGCGTTGCTCCTGAGCTTCCCGGCGCACTTGAACTCGGGGATTACCTCCGAAAAAAAGGTATCCTTGCAACCATTGCTCATTCCGACGCAACATTTGACGAAGTTGAAAAAGCAATTTCTCACGGGTTTTCGGATGTTACTCACATATATTCCTGCTGTTCAACCGTAATACGAAAAAACGCCTTCCGTGTTGCCGGAGTTGTTGAAGCCGGGCTTTATTTTGACGAACTTTCGGTTCAAGTGATTGCAGATTTAAAACACCTGCCCGTATCTCTTCTGAAACTTATTTACAAATGCAAAGGCCCGGACAAAATATCACTGATAACGGACGGACTTTCATTTTCGGCATCAAAGCTCAAGGAGGGCACAATCTATACTCAAGGTACAGGCAACGATGTTATATACGAGGACGGCGTAATGAAGCTGGCTGACCGCAGCGCCTTTGCAGGAAGCGTTGCGACAACATCCGACTTGGTTAGAAATATGTATAAAACTGTCGGCGTTCCGCTTTTTGATGCAGTAAAAATGTCCACCAAAACACCTGCTGAAAAGCTGTCACTCAGCAGCAAAAAAGGCGCCCTCAAACCGGGTTTTGACGCAGATATTTTAATTTTTGACGATGATATCAATATTGAGAAAACCATAATAATGGGAAAGGCAATACTATGAGAAAAACAACCATATACGACATTGCCAAAAAATGCTCGGTTTCGCCTGCAACGGTTTCAAGGGTTCTGTGCAACAGCAACTACCCGGTAAGCGATGAACTTCGCCTGCTCGTAACAGAAACAGCGCGTGAGCTTAACTACTCCCCGGGAAGGGCGAGCGTTTTGATGAGAACGAAGCGTTCAAAAGACATCGGCATTATTTTACCAACGATATCAAATGCTTATTACAGTCAGCTGCTGCAAGGTATTTGTTCATCTGCTACCGAGGCAGAGTACAATGTTATACTATGCAGCTCGGACAGAAATCCGGACAACGAATATGAAAGCTTAAAGTTTCTGTTAAAAAAGCAAGTGTCCGGAATAATTGTTGTAAGTATATGCGGAAATTCAAAATTCCTTACAGACATTTCGAGAAACACAAATCTTGTAATTTTGGAACAGGATGCCGATGTTAATTGCAGCAAGGTTGTGTTTGACTATGAAGCGGGTATGTATATGGCCACTGAACACCTTATCAAAAACGGTCATCGAAAAATAGGTTTCATAGGAGCAAACCCTGACAGACCCAGCAGAATACAAATGCTTTCGGGATATAAAAAATGCCTTGCTGACAACAAAATCGACATTGTACCGCAATATATCAAAATATCTGATATTGATGCGGAAATTCCGGAGTCATTTGAGCTGAAAAACGGAAAATCGGCTGCAAGCAAGTTTTTAAAAATGAAAAACCCGCCTACGGGTTTTGTTTGCATAAACGATATGACAGCCCTCGGTCTGATCAACCGGCTTACCGACAAGGGATATTCCGTCCCAGGTGATTTTTCGATAATCGGGTTTGACAATACCCCCTACGCCGCATTATCGCAGCCGCCGCTGACTACCGTCGAACAATCCGCACACCCTATGGGTGCAGAAGCAATGAAAATACTCGCTGAAAATATAGAAACTCAAACACAAAGGAGCGTACTTTTTAAGCCTTCTCTGATAAAACGCAAAACTGTTTCCGCTCCGAAAACAAAATAGCGGTACGGCAAATTCAGCCGTACCGCATTTTTATTGCAATTATTTCTTATACATAGGTCCGAAATTCTTGCACGCTCTGTAATCAGCACCTTCTTTGTCCATACCGAAAGCGTTCCAAGCGGAAGGACGGAAGATATCTTTTTCAGGAACATTATGCATAGCAACAGGAATCCTAAGCATTGAACACATCGTGATAAGATCTGCACCGATATGTCCGTACGAGATTGCACCGTGGTTAGCGCCCCAGCAATTCATAACATGGTAAGCATCCTTGAAAGGACCTTCCTTGCCGTCGCATCTCGGAGCGAACCATGTGCAGGGCCATGTATAGTCGGTTCTCTTCCAAAGAGTTTCACTTACTTCTTCAGGGAGAGCAATTGTCCAGCCTTCAGCAATCTGAAGCATCGGTCCGAGGCCGTCAACAAGATTGAGTCTGATCATTGTTGCAGGCATTTCGGCTCTTGTAACAAATCTTGAAGAATATCCGCCGCCTCTGAAATATCCTCTGTCGGCTGCGTTCCAAGTCGTCGCATTCATAATAGCGTCACGGTCTGCTTCGGTAACATTCCACCATTCTTTCATTGTACCGTTGCCGTTCTCATCCTTAGCTTCGCCGGAAGCGTCAAGGCAGGCAGCGCCGGAGTTGATGAGATGGATAAAGCCGTCAGCGTCTTTTGCGTGGCCTTCAATATCGTAGCCGGTAACTCTCTTAACGGCGTCACCGCTCCAATATGTACGAACATCCGCAAAAATCTGAGCTTTATTTGTAAGAAGCTTCATGAACATCATGCCCAGACCGTTGAGAACATCATTTTCCGTTGCAAGAATATAGGGCTCTCTTGCGCCTGTCCAGTCAAACGATGTATTAAGAAGAGCCTCCGCATAATCGCAGTTGGGGTAGAAGTCCGTCCACTGTCTCTGACCCTGGAAGCCTGCTGCAAGAGCGTTATGACCAACGCTTTCTTCTTCGCAGCCTTCGGGAAGATTCTTGTTGCCGTTCATGAGGTCTTTGATAATGCACATCATCTTAACAACAAATTCCCATTCTTCTTCCTTCTGCTCGGGAGTTTTCTGCATAAATTCAGGGTTCTTGTCAAAGCCGACTTTGCACTTTTCCTTAGTCCATTTAAGTGCCTTTTCAAACTCGTCCTTGTCGTAGATACCCTCTGTCATTCGGCGGATGATTTCCACCTCGTCAACAGATTCAACCCTCATGCCGAGGTATTCTTCAATAAATTTGGAATCGATGATAGAACCGCCGATACCCATGCAGATTGAACCAATCTGGAGGTACGACTTACCTCTCATTGTAGCGCATGCAATAGCGGCACGGGCAAACCTGAGAAGCTTTTCCTGAACATCAGATGGGATAGAAGAATCGTCAGCTTCCTGAACCTCATGACCGTAGATACCGAATGCCGGAAGGCCTTTCTGTGCATGAGTTGCAAGAACGGAAGCAAGGTATACGGCACCGGGTCTTTCAGTACCGTTAAAGCCCCATACGCCCTTGATTGTGTTCCTGTCCATATCCATTGTTTCAGCGCCATAGCACCAGCAGGGTGTAACGGTAAGCGTAATGTCAACACCGGCCTTTTTGAACTTTTCAGCGCATGCTGCGGATTCCGCAACACGGCCGATTGTAGTGTCGGCAATGATAACCTTAACGGGTTCGCCGTTTGTATACCTAAGGTTTTCTTCGAATAATTTAGCGGCTGCCTTTGCCATACCCATGGTCTGGTCTTCCAAAGATTCGCGAACCTTCAGAGGACCTCTGCGGCCATCGATTGTAGGGCGAATACCGATAACCGGATAATCGCCGATAAGTCTGCTTTTAGCCATTTCTATTCCTCCATTATTAATATAATAATTATAAGCTTCTTTTATTTTATCAAATTTTACGCAAATAGTCAATATTTATTGCAAAATTTTTAATAAAATTCATAAAAAGCTTTGTAAGCTCTGTAAGCCATAAATATATCGGCTTTTGCCGCAATTTCAAACGGAGCGTGCATTGAGAGCAGTGGAACACCGCAGTCGATTGTTTCGACATCAAGCTGAGCCACATACTGTGCGACCGTACCTCCGCCGCCCGCATCTACCTTCCCAAGTTCTGCCGACTGCCAAATAACGCCGTTGTCGGAAAACAGCTTCCTCAGCTTTGCGATAAACTCCGCCGAAGCGTCCGAAGTGCCGGACTTACCCCTTGCGCCGGTATATTTTATAAGCCCCACGCCGCAGTTTAAGAAAGCTGCATTGTTCCTTTCGGAAACCGCCTGATACTGAGGGTCAACCGCATTGCAGACATCCGCCGAAAGGCAGCTGCTTTTTGACATAACCCGCCTTCCGTCAAGTCCGTTTGCCTCAGCAATATCGTATATGAAATTTTCATAGAATTTTGACTTCATACCTGTATTTCCCGTGCTTCCGATTTCCTCCTTGTCGGCAAGAATCAAAACTGCGGTTTTTTTAGGGCTGTGCGCGTCGAGAATTGCCCGAAGCCCCGTGTATGCGCAAACTCTGTCATCGTGACCGTAAGCCCCGATAAGGCTTCTGTCAAGACCTATATCCCTTGCCCCTCCTGCCGGAACCGCTTCAAGTTCGGCGGAAAGAAAATCCTCTTCGGTTATTCCGTATTTTTCGTTAAGAAGTTCTAAAACCGCAAGCTTGACCCTTTCCTTTTCGTCCTTGTCGGGGTGCGGAACGGAGCCTGCAAGAAGATTAAGATTTTCTCCCTCAATCCCCTCCGAAAGCTTTTTGCCCATCTGGTCGCCGGCAAGATGGATGAGAAGGTCGGAAACGCAGAAACAGGGCTCATCATCATTTTCACCGATGGAAATATTAACTCTTTCGCCGTCGGCTTTATAAACAACGCCGTGAATCGCCATAGGCACGGTTGTCCACTGATATTTTTTTATTCCGCCGTAATAATGCGTCTTGAAAAGAGCAACGGAAATATCCTCATAAAGAGGGTTCGGCTTTAAATCGAGCCTGGGTGAATCAATATGCGCCGCAACAATGTTTGTTCCTTCGGAAACATCATTTCCGACAACCGCCAGTACAAGCCCTTTCCCACGGTTTACCGAATAAATTTTATCTCCGGGTTTTGCGGATTTTCCGTCAAACTCCCTGAAACCGGCACTTTTCGCAAGAGAAACTGCCGCATCTACTGTCAGTCTTTCGGTTTTTGCAGCCGACAGAAACTCTTTGTAATCATCACCGAAATCGTAAATATCCTTTTTTGAACTTTCCGTATCGTAAACATTCAAAGTTTTGCGAAACAGCTTTTCTGATAATTTGCTCATCTTAATCACTCCTAATACAATTTATTATATATATTGTATGCCGACATAACATTGACAACATATTTTTCGGTTTCCCCGAAAGGAATAGCCGAAAGTTCTTTGCCGTCAGCGCTGTATCTAGCATCTTCAAGCCATTTTTTAACATTGCCCTCACCTGCGTTGTAAGCCGCAACGGCGGTTTCGACCGACCCAAAATTACAGCAAAGGTATCTGAGATACCAGCATGAAAACCGTATATTAACCTCGGGGTCTGCAAGGCAGTAATCGCTTACATTGATTTTTTCGGCAATCCACGCTGCCGTATCGGGCGTAATCTGCATAAGCCCGACCGCATTTTTATATGAAACGGCGGTTTCGGAAAAACCGCTCTCATTTTTCATAATAGAAAGCACAAGGCTGCGGTCGATATCGAATTCGGACGAATACTTATCAACAATGCTTCCGTATTTTACGGGATAAGCCGCCTGCAGCACTGCATAGAGCGCTGTCCACAGCATTAAAAACACAGCCGTAAGAACAATAAAAATTTTAAACACTGCGTTTGCCTTCTGCAAATTCTGCGCTCCTTTCCAAAATATTATCAGCTAAAACCGAAAGAGGCGTTTTGCCGTCATTCACAACGGAATAATCCGTGTTTTTTATGTAATAGTCATCCGCCATCTGCGCCGAAAGCCTTGCTTCTGCCTGAGGCTGCGTCAGACCGTCACGAACGGTTATGCGCTCCCTGCGGATATCATCTGGTGCCGTGACCGCAACGGTGAAATCCGCAAGGTCGGTCATTTTTGCCTCTATCAGCACAGCTGCGTCAATTATTATAATATCAAATTTCTCAGATTTTACTCTAATTTCATTTTCGATTTTTTTTCTGATTTCCGGATGTGTTATATCGTTCAGTGCTTTAAGCGCAGCAGCGTCGGAAAAAACTTTTGCGGCAAGCTCGGCCCGCACCAGAGTGTCTTCCGAAAAGCAATCCCGGAAGCGCTTCCGCACCTTTTCAAGTACCTCGCCGCTCATTATATTTTTTCCGATTTTATCCGCATCTATCACATACGCACCCTTATTTTTGAGAGCCTCGGAAACAGCGCTTTTGCCGCTGCCGCTCCTTCCGCATAATGCAATTACCAAAAAATCACCCTACTTTGTTTCAAAAAGACTTGCTCCGCTGTGAATATCTACCGTAAGCGGAACAGAAAAATCAACAACATGTTCCATTTCGTATTTTAGCATTTCGGAAACCTCGAAAAGTTCCTCGCGCGGAACCTCCAGCACAAGCTCATCGTGAATCTGCATAATAAGCTTTGATTTTTTGCCCTTCAAACGGTTGTAAACATTAATCATTGCAAATTTGATAATATCTGCGGCCGTTCCCTGGACGGGAGCGTTCATAGCAGCACGCTCACCGAATGAGCGGGTCACGAAATTGCTCGCCGAAAGTTCGGGGATATATCTTCTTCTTTTGAACCATGTTTCAACATATCCGCATTTTTTCGCATTTTCGACCGTGTTTTTCATAAACTCGGTAATCTTCGGGTATCTTTTGCGGTAGCTGTCCATGTATCTTTTGGCTTCCGAACGAAGAACCCCCATATTCTTTGCAAGCGTAAACTCACCGATGCCGTAAACGATGCCGAAATTAACCGCTTTTGCACGGCTCCTCATCTCGGGGGTTACCATTGAAGGGTCAACACCGAAAATATGTGCGGCGGTTTCCGTATGAATATCCTCGCCCGACAAAAACGCCGCAATCATTGTTTCATCGCCCGACATATGCGCAAGCACCCTCAGTTCAATCTGTGAGTAGTCGGCGTCAAGCAGCACGCAGCCTTCCTTCGGGGTAAACATTTTTCTTATGCGCTTGCCTTCTTCGGTTCTTACCGGGATATTCTGAAGGTTCGGTTCGGCGCTCGAAAGCCGCCCGGTCTGCGTTGCGGACTGATTGTAATTCGTGTGCAGGCGTCCGTCCTCTTTTATGAGTGCCTTCATGCCTTCAACATAAGTGGAATTAAGTTTTGAATACTGCCTGTAATCAAGAATTTTTCTTATTATCGGGCTGTACGGTTCAAGTTTTTCGAGGGTTTCCGCATCGGTCGAAGCGCCCCTCTTGCTCTTTTTGTAAACCGGAAGCATAAGCTTGTTGTAAAGCACATCGCCGAGCTGTTTTGTGGAATTTATATTAAACTCGCAGCCGGCAATATCATAGATATCCTGCTCAAGCTTACAAATGGCGGAATTATATTCCGCAGAAAGCTTTTCCAGAATTCCCGTGTCAACATGGACGCCCGTAAGCTGCATATCGGCAAGTACATACGCAAGAGGAAATTCCATTTCATAATAAAGCTTGTGAAGCCCCAGTTCTTCAATTATGGAGGAAAGCTCCGAATATGCATTGTAAAGCTTGTCGGCGGGATTAGCCTCAAGGCCGCCGTACCTTATAAACACCTTTTCGAGAGTAATCGGCGCAATTGACTGGTCGCACACATAAGCCCCCAGTGAAACATCAAAAATAACATTTTTTATATCAATACCGTCGACGGTCGCCTGTTTTATGTCGAACACGATTTTCGGAATATTTTCGTTCTCAAAAAAACCTCTTTCGTCGGAAACCGAATAAAGATTTTCACCGTCCGATGCAAAAAGCGTACCGTTATCAAAAACGCATGCAGAGGGCTTGCCGAAAAGCACGGTCAGATCATTAAGTTCCTGTGCTTCCGTTTCCGGGATAGCAGACTGAACCTCAAGTTTTTGTATAAAGCTGTTGAGGTCAAGTTCATCAAGATATGCAATCAGATTTTCGCTGTTGCGCTTCGGATTAAGTATATCGGCGACATTGAACTCAATAGGAACCTCCCTGTTGATTTCGGAAAGAAATTTGCTGTCAAACGCCGACTGTTTCCCTTCGATAAGTTTATTCTTAGCCCTCGGCTTGATTTTATCGCTGTCTATATTTTCATAAATAGCGTCCAGAGAACCGAACTCATGCATAAGTTCCGCTGCGCCCTTTTCGCCTATTCCCGGAACACCCGGAATATTATCGGACTTATCGCCCATTAGCGCTTTGAGGTCGATAAACTGTTTCGGCGTAAGACCGTATTCCTCAAACACCTTTTTTTCGTCAAAAATATCATCCTGAGTTTTGCCGCCGACAGTTCTTATAAGTCTTATATAAGTGTTTTTCCCGGCAAGCTGCAAATCATCCTTATCGCCGGTAAGGATAACGCAGGTGTTATCGGTTTTCTCGCAGAACAAAGAAAATGTGCCTATTACATCGTCCGCCTCATAGCCTTCGATTTCGTAAATCGGGATTCCCATAAACCCGAGAATTTTCTTAACGGGTTCAAGCTGCGCAGCAAGGTCATCTGGCATACCCTTCCTCTGCGCCTTGTATTCGCTGTAGAACTTATGGCGGAAGGTTTTGCCCTTAAGGTCAAACGAAACGCAAATGCCGTCAGGTTTTTCAATATCAGAATACTTATTCATAATATTAAGAAAGCCGTATACTGCATTTGTTGGTTGACCGCTCTTTGAAGTCAGCGGACGGATTGCGTAATATGCGCGGTTAAGCATGCTGTTTCCGTCTATGATCATAAATTTACTCATAAAATCACCTAAGTATATTATACATCAAAAGGCATGAAAAATAAAGTGTTTTTTGCGAAAACGGCATAATTTTTTCAAAATATGCAAAAAATGCAGTCAGGTGATTAATATGACAGTGTCGTTTATAAGGACAATTTTCTTTTATGTAATCCTGATAATATTTTTGAGAATAATGGGAAAACGGCAGCTCGGGGAGCTGCAGACTTCTGAATTTGCCGTAACGCTGCTGCTTGCAAACCTTGCGGCGATACCGATGCAGGCGCAATCCATACCGCTTATCAGCGGACTGATACCGATTGCCACGCTTTTGATACTTGAAATGATAATTTCGTTTGCCGTTTTAAAATCCAGAAAGCTGAGAATGATTATAAGCGGAAGACCGATAATTATCATAGAAAACGGAAAAATAAATCAGAGCGTGCTGAAAAAGCTAAGAATAAACACCGATGATTTGTGCGAAGAACTGCGGCTTTCAGGAGTAAGTGATATAGGCGATATTGCCTGCGCTGTTGTTGAGCCTAACGGGCAGCTGAGCGTTTTTGAGGCGGGCGATAAAGGAATGTTTTATTCGGTGATTGCCGACGGCAAAGCGGACATCTCCGCAATGAAAGCGCTTAATATTTCACCGGAGGATCTTGAAAAGAAAATACGAAAAAAAGGCTTCGGCAGCATATCGGAGGTTTTCCTGATGTGCATGAGCCAAAGAGGAGAAATGTTTATGGAGGGTAAGGAAAAATGACGAGATATATAACCACCGGGGTAATTCTGGCGGCTGTTGCGGCAACGCTTGTTTTCGGTCAGTTTTTTATTAAAAATTCATGCGATTCCGTTATAGCAGCCATAGACAAAGCTGCCGACGGCATTGAAAACGCTGACTTTGAAAACGCAAAAGAAAATATCGAAAAAGCAATCGGGCAGCTTGAAAAAAACGAAAAACTGCATTTTGCGCTGTCAGACCATGAGGCGTATGACGAACTTTCCGCAAACCTTAAGGTTTCAAAGTATTTTGCCGCACACAGCGAAAAATCCCTCGCCGGCGCATACATGACGCTTGCAAGGGACACTGCGGAAAAACTCAAAGATTCTCAAAGCTTCGGTATAGGAAACGTATTATAATTTCCCGAGAGCCTCTCCAAGGAGCTCGGACAGTATTTCCGGGTTTGCCCTTCCGCCGCACTTTCTCATAACAGCCCCCATGAGAGAGCCTGCCGCAGAGGGCTTTCCTTTTTTATAATCACCGATAATTTTTGGGTTTTCCGAAATCGCTTCATTTATATATTGATTTATAACCGCTTTATCGCTGAGCTGTGTGAGATTATTGTTTTCGACATAAGCTTCTGCGTCAAAATCATTCTCCCACAAAAGCGACACCAACTTTTTTGCCACACTCGAATTAATCCTGCCGCTGCCGAAAAGTTCAGCCGTTTCGGCTAAATTTTCGGGCGCAATCGGGATGTCGGTTTCATATCCGCAAAGCTTGCGGAAACACTCTGTTATAATTAGGTTTGCCAGCTTTTTGGCATATTTTGTATGCCTTGCCGCCGCCTCAAAGTAATCGGCAATGCACTTGTCCTCAGTAAGCATTGCGGCGTCGTGCTCCGATATGCCGAAATCTCTTATATACCTCTTTTTACGCTCCCCGGGAAGCTCCGGGATTATGCACTTTATTTTTTCAACGGCTTCATTTCCGATACGCAAAGGCAGGATATCCGGTTCCGGGAAATACCTGTAATCATCGGCATTTTCTTTGGTGCGCATTACAATGGTTTTTTCGCCGTTAAACCGCATTGTCTGCTGCAGTATTTTTCCTCCGCCGGAAAGGATCTCGGTTTGCCGCCCAATTTCATACTCAATCGCCTTTTTGACAAACCTGAACGAATTGAGGTTTTTGATTTCACACCTTGTTCCTAACGCATCCCCCGGCTTATGAACCGAAATGTTAATGTCGCACCTCATTGAGCCTTCGTTCATACGGCAGTCCGAAACACCGCAGTACATAAGAGTTGAGCGAAGGTTTTTAAGGTATTCTACAGCCTCGTCGGCGCACCGTATGTCAGGCTCGGATACGATTTCAATAAGCGGAACACCGCAGCGGTTGCAGTCAACAAGCGTTTCTTTCCCGGAATGAATCATCTTGCCTGCATCCTCCTCAATGTGGATTCGCGTAATGCCTGTCCTTCCGAAAGCTGTATCAATAAAGCCGTTTTTGCAAAGCGGATACTTAAACTGCGAAATCTGATAACCCTTTGGGAGATCGGGATAAAAATAATTTTTTCTGTCAATCCCGGAAACCTCCGATATTTCGCAGTTTAGCGCAA
>JAXGBA010000097.1:0-6319 GCA_034186235.1 Clostridia bacterium
AGGGCGCGCTTTTGAACAGATTAGAAATTCCGTTGCGTACCCCAAGCTTAATGTTAAAATCGCCGCTACTCATGCCGGCGTTACGGTAGGCGAGGACGGCGCAACACATCAGTGCCTTGAGGACATCGGGCTTATGAGGACGATTCCCGATATGGTTATACTGAACCCTGCGGATGCCGTTGAAACAAGGCTTGCAATCAAAGCGGCGATTGAATATAAAGGCCCGGTTTACATAAGGCTCGGCAGACTTCCTGTTCCGGTTATATTTGACGATTCATATAAGTTTGAAATCGGAAAGGGCGTTTGCATAAGCGATGGCAGCGATGTTACAATCATAGCAACCGGTATTATGGTTGATGAGGCTACGGCGGCAAAAAATATTCTTGAATCCGAAGGCATAAGCGCAAGAATTGTGAATATGCCCACGATTAAGCCGATTGACAAGGACATTATCATAAAAGCGGCTAAGGAAACCGGTGCGCTGGTAACAGCCGAAGAACACAACATAAACGGCGGGCTCGGTTCTGCCGTGGCTGAGGTTCTTGTTGAAAATTGTCCCGTTCCCATGGAAAGAATCGGCACGAAAGATGTTTTCGGCTGCTCGGGAAAGCCCGCTCAGCTTATGGAAAAATATGAGCTTACCGCAAATGATATTGCATTGGCGGCAAAAAGAGCAATCGGAAGAAAATAACGCAGATTAAAATTTATTGATAATATGCAAAGACGGACCGTTTTTTCGTTGAATGAACTCTCAGCGGCATTGACTTTGAAAACGAAGATATCGCAGAAGCGGCAATGAAAATTGCGGATAAATACAGGCTTTCATATGAGAACGGAATTCAGGAACTTTACATGAAAGGCTTTGAAAATCATCTGCGCAACATAACGAAAATGGGTATGGATTTTTAAAAAAGTCCCCGGCTGACGCCGGGGACCTTTTTATCAGAACTATCTTCCGCAGCGGCCTGCGTTACTTCTGTAATCAAAATCCTGCTCGTATTCGTCCCTCTTCGGGGGATAAAACTCATCGTAGGGGAACTGTATTTTTTCAAAGAGTTCACAGGGGTTATTATCGGTTGCCGAAACACATTCCTTTTGCGGTATGCAGTAGTCATACGAAGGAATAAGCAGCTGAACTTCCCTTTCGAGTTTGCATATTGTGAATATACCGATTGATACAAGCACGGTTTTATTGCCGTTAGGCGACACAAATTCATCATTGAAGCATCCGCAGATAAATTCGGGAACCGAACTTACATCGCACGGGAAGCGGCAGTCGTTTTCCAGCTTTGCTGAAAGACAAATCGGATTTACAACTTCCACAACAGCTTTGGGCATATTGCTCTTTTCGACAAGCTGTGTATCGGAGGCTCCGGGAATATAATTCGATGAGAATATCTTTGCGTTGCCTTCCGAGCCGAAAAGTATAACCTTTTTATCAAAGGTTGCAAGTCCGTCAACCTGAACAGGTGCGCTTATGCCGGTGCAAACATCAAGGGTTATTCTGAAGAAATACTTGATATCCACGGTATAGAAACCGTCGTTAAACGGCACTTCCTCTACATCGGCATAAACCCAGATTGTCTGGGCGCTGCGGCACTTAACATTGATTGCGCGGTTTATAAGCTCCTGCTCTGGAGCGGTGAAAATGACGTTCAGATCTTCAAGACAGTCTTTTTCTTTGCACGAATCGTAAATCTGATTCGTCTGAATACATACCGATTCGCATGCCTGCCCGGGTTGAGGAGTCTGAGCGTTTTGTGCGGCTGTGATTTTTTCAGCCATACAATTTCCTCCTTTATTGTATCGTTCAAAAACATTGTATGATACTAAAGGAGTTTTTGTGAATTTAGAATGTTATTGTGATTTCCGTGCCTTCGTCGATTCGGCTTTTAAGGCTTATTTCGGCGTTATGAAGCATTGCTCCATGCTTTACGATTGAAAGACCCAGCCCCGTTCCTCCCTCGGATTTGGAACGGCTTTTATCCACGGTATAAAATCTCTCAAATATTCTGTCCTTATCTTCATCGGGGATTCCGATACCGTTATCGCATACGGTAAGCCGTACTTTGCCTCCGTCGTTTTTTACTTCGATTTCTGCCGTTCCGCCCGGGCGGTTATACTTTATTGCATTATCGGCAAGGTTATATATCATTTCACCGAGGATTTTTGCGGAACCGATAATTTCAGCCTTCTCGAGGTTACTCTTGAGCGTAACCTGTTTCTGCGCCGCAAACGGTTTAAGCCTTGAAACGGTATTTTCGGCGATTTCTTTAAGGTCAACCGCTTTTTTATCAAACTTTCCTTCGCCTTCATCAAGGCAGGACAGATTTATAATATCTCCGACAAGGGCGATAAGCCTTTGTGCTTCGGAATATATCGAATTTGAAAAATCCTTTACGGTTGCTTCATCCATTCCGCCGTTTTTCATTAATTCGGCAAAGCCCGAAATCGATGTGAGCGGCGTTTTAAGTTCATGCGAAACATTCGCCGTGAACTCTCTGCGCATTGTTTCCTGTTTTTCGCTCTCGGTTATATCGATTATGATTATAACCGCTCCGATTGTGTTTTTGCCGTTTTGTACGGGGTTTGCGATAAGGCTGTAGGTTCTGCCGGTATGCGACATCAGATTTTCTGCACGCTTTCCGGAAAGTGCAGTTTCTATAGTTTTAAGAAAGCCTTCGGTACGGTTCATTTCAAAAACGGTTTTGGGCGCCGTTTCAAGGTCGAAAAGCTCAAGCGCCGCATGGTTTTCGGACAGCACGGAGGCGTTTTTATCTATCACCAGAAAGCCCTCATGCATATTCTCGGTTATAAGCCGGAATTCGTTTTGCTTCTGCTTTGCCTGCTCGACCTGCCTTTCAATCGTCCGTCTTTGGCTCGATATTTTCCGCAGAAACGGTGAAAGTTCCTCATAGCCTTCAAATGTTTCGAGGTGGTCGGGGTCAAATTCGTTAAGCGGTTTTAATATCGATTTCGCCGCCATGCGGGAAAGCAGAAACGCTATCACAAGCACAATTAAAATTACAAAAATCAGCGGTTGCAGCAGCCCCATAATTACCGAAAAAATAGTATACTGTGTTGTGGAAACTCTGAGCACATTCCCGTTTTCAAGTTTTTTGGCATAATATATTGTTTTTTCGGTCATTGTTTCCGAATATCTTACGGAGGTTCCGCTGCCATATTCCTCCGCCTCGGAAAATTCCTTTCTGTCGGAATGATTATCCATCTCGGAAGGATTTTTCTGCGTATCCGCCAGGACGGTTCCGTCCTTGGCGATGAGGGTTATACGGTTTTCGCCGGACGAGAAGTTTTCAAAAAAATTTTGGTAATCGTCCCTAATTGCATACGCAACATAATCCGCCTCGCCTTCAAGCTCCTTATCAATACGCCCTTCAAAAAAGCCGTACAACACACCTATTATCAGCAGCAAACATGATATTACCGCCAGAATCGATGTGAAAAATGCAGAGCGGAAAATCTTTTTTGTCATGAAAATCACTCTCCGATTTTGTAGCCTATATTTTTTATCGTTTGTATAAGCACCCCGGCTGTGCTGAGTTTTACACGCAGTTTTCTTATATGAACATCAAGTGTGCGCGATTCGTCATAATATTCGCCCCAGACAGAGGTCAGGAGTCTATCACGATTTACAACGGTTCCGTCAGCTTTCAAAAGTTCAAGCAGCAGCAAATACTCCTTGAACGACAAATTAACATCTTCGCCGTCAACCTTTATAATATGCTTATCGGGATTTACATAAAGTCCTCCGATTCGGTACTCCGAAGGCTTCGGCGAATATCTTCCGGCGCGCCGCAAAAGTGCATTGACCCTCGAAACAAGTTCTGTTATTCCGAACGGCTTTGCAATATAATCGTCCGCTCCGGAATCCAGCCCGGCGACCTTATCAAACTCACTGCTCTTTGCGGTAAGCATTATAATAGGAAGATTTTCCGTTTCGCTTCGGGTTCTGAGCTTTTTTAATATGGAAAGACCGTCCTCGCCGGGCAGCATTATATCAAGTATAACAGCGTCGGGTACGGCATTGCCGATTTCTGCCCAAAACGAAGCCGGTTCGGCAAAATCCTTTACTTCATGCCCATCCTTGGTCAGCGCATAGCTCACTAATTTTCTTATATTATCGTCATCTTCGACAAGATAAATCATTTTTAATCACCCAATAACATTTTATCACAAAACTTCGCCGTTTTCAATACTTTTATGGCTTCCCGTTATTGAGTATATAACCCATTCGGCTATATTTTCGGCGTGGTCGCCTATTCTTTCAAAATATTTCGCTATCATCAGAAGGTCAATCAGCGCTTCGGCGGTGTTTCCGTCAGCGGATTTTACGCTCGAAATAAGCTCGCCCTTTACTTTAAGAAAAAGCCCGTCTACGATATCATCGTGCGCAATTACCTTCTGCGCCATTACCATATCGTGCTTTACGAATGAATCTATACTGTCAGTTACCATCGAAATTGTCGCCCTTGCCATGTCGGCTATATGCACTTTGCTCCCGATATCCGTTCGGTTTACAAAGCACACCATTTCGGCTATATCGGATGCCTGGTCGCCTATCCTTTCCATATCCGAAATCATTTTCAGCGCTGACGAAATCATGCGCAAATCCCCGGCAATCGGCTGCTGCTGCAAAAGCAGCCGCATACACAGCGATTCTATATCCCGTTCCTTACGGTCAATTTCGCGGTCCGATTCAAAAACTTCATTCTGAAGTTCGTCCTTATTCGTTTCAAGATACTTTGCCGCCTTCGAAATCGCTTCTTCACAAAGCGCTCCCATTGTGATAAGCTCGGTATTAAGCTTTGAAAGCTGTTCGTCAAATTTATTGCGCATTATCCGAACCTCCCTGTAATATAATCCTCGGTGCGTTTATCCCGCGGGGTTGAAAACATCTTTTCGGTATCGTCATATTCTATGATTTCCCCTATCAGGAAAAACGCTGTCTTATCGGCTATTCTGACTGCCTGCTGCATATTATGAGTTACGGTGATGATTGTGTATTTTTCTTTCAGTTCTGTTGCAAGGTCTTCGATTTTTGAGGTCGAAATCGGGTCAAGCGCGCTCGTGGGTTCGTCCATAAGAAGAATTTCCGGCTCAACTGCAAGCGCCCTCGCTATACAAAGTCTTTGCTGCTGTCCGCCGCTCATCGAAAGTGCGCTCTTTTTTAGCCTGTCTTTACACTCGTCCCAAATCGCTGCACATTTCAGCGATGTTTCCACTATTTCGTCAAGTTTAACTCTGGATTTTACTCCGTGGATTCTCGGCCCGTAAGCAATATTGTCATATATGCTCATTGGGAAGGGATTCGGCTTCTGAAACACCATTCCTATGCGTTTGCGAAGTTCCGTTACATCGGCATCTTTATAAATGTCTTTTCCGTCAAACACAATCTTGCCTTCTATTCGGCAGTCCTCCACAAGGTCATTCATCCTGTTAAGGCATTTCAAAAATGTCGATTTTCCGCACCCGGACGGCCCTATAAGTGCCGTTATACAACCTTTTGGAATCTCAATATTTATATTCTTAAGTGCGTGGTTATTTCCATACCAGAGATTTAAGTTTTCAGCAGTGATAATTCCGCTCATCTGCCTTTTCCTCCTTTTTCGCTTTTCCTTGTCGCAAGCTTCGCGGCAGTATTTATCAGAAATGTAAGTACAAGAAGTATAAGCGCAATCGAGAATGCCGTATCAAAATCGCCCCGTTCCTTTGCGTACATATAAAGTGAAACCGTGAGCGTGGAGCCGGCATTTCCCGGAAGCGGCGCTTCAAAAAAGTTTATGATTTCATTCGCCATTCCGGCTGTGAAAAGCAGTGCGGCGCTTTCACCCACTATCCTTCCGACGGAAAGTATACAGCCGGTTACGATTCCGTCCGACGCACTCGGCAGCACAACCGTTCTTATCATCCGCCATTTTCCGCTTCCGAGAGCAAGCGCACCTTCACGGTACGAATCCGGTACGGTTTTAAGGCTTTCCTGGACGGTTCGGATGATTGTCGGAAGGGTCATTATCACAAGTGTCAGTGAACCTGCGATAAGGCTTGTTCCAAGCGAGAAAAACTGCACGAATATTAACATTCCGGCAAGCCCGTATATTACCGAAGGGATTCCCGAAAGCGTTTCCGCCGCAAGTTCTATCACCTTTACAAGCCGCTTATTCTTTGCATATTCATTAAGGTAAATGGCTGCGCCTACCCCGAGAGGAAGTGCAAAAATAAGAGTCATAATTATTATATAAAGCGTATTGATGATATTCGGAAGTATCCCTGCGCGTTCCCTTATCAGGCTCGGCTTTGA
>JAXGBA010000098.1:0-4302 GCA_034186235.1 Clostridia bacterium
GCAGCAATCGCAGATTGGGCAAAGGCGGCTGTAGATACAGCGTCGTCTGTAGGCCTCATCTCCGGTATGGGCGACGGAACATTTGCACCGAATGCAAATGCAACCCGTGCACAGGCTGCAAGCCTTATCTACAGATTAATTAAATAATCTTAACTTCAAAACGGCGACCGCTTTCAAGCGGTCGCCGTTTTTTATGCAAAAAATTAAATTAGGGGGTTGACAAACTGTGATTTCAGTGCTATAATAAATTTAAATAATTTGATTTTGGAGTAATTGTATGAATAATTCATATTCAGCTACATACTACTTTTATAGCTTTATCAACTTTTTTGGTAAGGCTTATTGCGGTATGGCTGAAGGATGATAGAAGATTACACTTTAATTCATGCTTTTAGAGAACCGCAAGGAAATTGCGGTTCTTATTTTTTTACAAAGGAGATCGATTTAAATGGTTTTAATGCTTAGGCAAAATTACGACAAGGCGCAGCTTGAAAGCCTCAAGGCTTGGCTCAAAGAAAAGAATGTTGATGTGCATCTCAGCGAAGGTTCTCATACAACGATTATGGGACTTATCGGCGATACCTCTCATCTCGATGCAGAACTTCTTAAATCCCTTGATATTGTTGAGGATGTCAAGAGAATTCAGGAACCTTACAAGAACGCTAACAGGAAATTCCATCCAAAAGACACGGTCGTTTCAGTCGACGGCGCAAGATTCGGTGGCGGAAACTTCGGTATTATCGCAGGGCCGTGCTCGGTTGAAAGCGAAGAACAGATTATCGGCATTGCAAAGGCTGTAAAGGCTGCAGGCGCTTCGGCGCTTCGTGGCGGTGCATTCAAGCCGAGAACATCTCCTTATGCGTTCCAGGGTTTGAGAGGCGAAGGTATCAGGCTTTTGCTTGAAGCCAAGCGCGAAACTGGGCTTCCGATTGTTACCGAAATCATGGATTTATCACATCTGGATTTGTTCAGCGATGTTGATATAATTCAGGTCGGCGCAAGAAATATGCAAAACTTTGAACTTCTCAAAGAGCTTGGAAAAACTAAAAAACCGATTCTTCTTAAAAGAGGACTTGCCAGCACCGTGCAGGAATGGCTCATGAGTGCAGAATACATTATGGCAGGCGGCAATGAAAGCGTTATCCTCTGCGAGAGAGGTATCAGAACATTTGAAACCCTCACCAGAAACACTCTTGACCTTGCGTCGGTTGCGTATCTCAGAACAATGACACACCTTCCGGTTATTGTTGACCCGAGCCACGCAACAGGTATTGCAAAACTGGTTGCTCCGATGGCGGCTGCGTCGGCTGTGTGCGGTGCAGACGGGCTTATAATAGAGGTTCATAACGACCCGGCCCATGCCCTCTGCGACGGTGCACAGTCTGTTACCCCCGAGCAGTTTGCGGAGATTTCAAAAAAGGTTCATGCAATTCTTCCTCTGAGGTGCAGATTATGATTATCGGCATAGCAGGGCTGGGGCTGATAGGTGCTTCGGCAGCCAAGCGTGCAAACCGAAACGGCCACACCGTTTTGGGTTACGATTTACCGGAGGTTCTTGCAAAGTGCATTGAAAACGGCACTGTTTCGGGAAGGCTTGAAGGTAATTTCGATAAATGCGATATAATTATTTCGGCACTATATCCGCTGCTTACGGTTGAGTTTGCCGAAAAATATGCTTCATACTTTGGACAAGGCACGATTTTGACGGATTTCGGCGGAACAAAACGAATGGTCTGTGAGGCGTGCGAAAAGCTTTCTGAAAACTACGGATTTGAGTTTATCGGTGCGCACCCCATGGCAGGCAAGGAAAACTGGGGGTCGGATGCCGCAGATGAAAATCTTTTTAACGGCGCTTCGCTGATAGTTATGAAGGATAAGCTTCCGGAAAAATACGAAAAGTTTATGAAGGAACTCGGGTTTTCACATTTTCAGCATTCAAATCCTGAGGAGCACGACCGCATGATTGCTTACACATCACAGCTTGCACATGTTGCATCTGGTGCATTTGTGAAATCGCCTGCGGCAAAAAAACATTACGGATTCTCTGCCGGAAGTTTCAGGGATTTGACAAGAGTTGCAAAACTCAACGAAAATATGTGGGCAGATTTATTTTTGGAAAATTCCGATAATCTAACGCATGAAATTGACCTTTTGGTAATGCATTTGCAGGAATATTCGAACGCAATAAAGTCAGCTGACCGTGAAAAACTCAAACAGCTTTTAGCTGACGGCAGAATTATAAAAGAAGAAATTCTCGGAAAGGAGAATTGCGCATGGAAAAAGTAAGAGTGAACGCCGGGCGTGGTTACGACTGCATTATCGGCAGCGGAATACTTAAAAATATCGGTGAATATACTGCTGCGGTCAAAAAGCCGTGCAATGTACTCATCGTTTCGGACGATACCGTTTATCCGCTTTATGGTGCGCAGGTTGAAGCATCTCTCAAAGCCGCCGGGTTTGAAACCGTTCATTATGTGTTCAAAGCCGGGGAGAATTCCAAAAACATTTCCACGCTTTCGGAAATTCTCGAGGCTATGGCAGAAGCACACATTACAAGGTCCGATTTGGCGGTTGCGCTCGGCGGCGGCGTGTGCGGCGATACGGCAGGGCTTGCGGCAGCGCTTTATTTAAGGGGTATTGATTTTGTGCAGATTCCTACAACATTTCTTGCCGGGGTTGACTCTTCCGTTGGTGGAAAAACGGCGGTTAACCTCAATGCCGGGAAGAACCTTATGGGAGCGTTCTATCAGCCGATTCTTTGTATATGCGACTGCAAAACTTTTGATACTCTGCCGAAAGAAGTTTTTGCCGACGGCGTTGCGGAATCCCTTAAATACGGTGCGATTTTCGATGAGAAACTGTTTGAAACGGTTGCTTCGGGAGATTTTGACAGCGAAAATGTTGTTAAACGCTGCATTGAACTGAAGGCTGATGTTGTGGAAAAGGATGAAAGGGATTTGGGGCTTCGCCAGCTCCTTAATTTCGGGCATACGGTAGGGCATGCAATCGAAAAACTGTCTGAATTTAAAATAACCCACGGGCATGCGGTTGCAATCGGAATGGTTATTGCGTCATACGAAAAACCGGATATAAGGAAACGGATAATCGAAGGAAATATTAAATGCGGACTTCCCGTTTCGTGTGAATTTTCGGCGCATGAGCTTGCAAATGCTGCACTTTCGGATAAAAAGCGCAGCGGTGATTATATCAATCTTGTAGTGCCCGAAAAACTCGGAAAGTGCGTTCTTAAAAAGATAAATGTAAGCGAACTTGAAAACTATATTGAAAAAGGACTTCATATATGAATGTAACAATAACCCCCAAAAAGCTGAGCGGCAGTATTAATGCCGTTTCTTCCAAGAGCGACGCCCACCGCAAAATCATATGCGCTGCGCTGTCTCTCGAGACGACGGAGATTTTAATACGAGGTATTTCAAAGGACATTGAAGCTACCCTGAGGTGCGTAAAAGTGCTTGGGGCAAGTGTGGCAGAAAAGAGCGGAAGCGTCATTGTTTCAAGAGGGACCGCACCGGGGCGCTGTAAGCTTTTATGCGGCGAGAGCGGCTCGACCGCAAGGTTTTTATTGCCGGTTGCGGCGTGCCTTGCGGATGAATTTGAAATGGAAGGCGAGGGGAGGCTTCCGAAAAGGCCTTTCACTGAGCTTGTCCGCGAAATGCGCAGAAACGGCTGTGATATATCGGGTGAATTTCTTCCGCTTTCGGTTTCGGGAAGGCTCACCCCGGGCGAATATCGCCTTGAGGGAAACATAAGTTCTCAATACATTTCGGGGCTTATGTTTGCGCTTCCGAACCTTCCGTCGGACAGTAAAATAACGCTTCTTACGCCACTTCAGTCGAAGGCGTATGTCGATATGACGATAGATGCGCTTTCTCTTTTCGGTGTAAAAATCGAGCGAACGGAATACGGATTTTATATAAAAGGAAATCAGAAATTCGTATCGCCGAAATCCGTTGAATGTGACGGTGACTGGTCAAACGCAGCATTTTTTCTGGCGGCGAAGGAGCTGGGGTGTGATACGGAAGTTTTGGGACTGAGCGAAGTTTCAAAGCAGGGCGACAAGGTGTTTTCACTGGCGGCGAAGCTTTCGGAGGTTGATGTTTCGGGTATTCCTGATCTTGTTCCGCCTCTTGCTGCGGCAGCTTGCGGAAAATGCGGAAAAACCGTATTTAAAAATGCCGGGCGGCTGCGGCTTAAAGAAAGCGACAGACTGGTTTCGGTTTCCGAAATGATAAACTCGCTCGGCGGACATGCCGAAATTTCCGGAGATAACCTGATAATATA
>JAXGBA010000099.1:0-8574 GCA_034186235.1 Clostridia bacterium
AAACCGAAAATGGCAAAAATTCGCCGCCATAAGGCATTAAGCGTTCGCGCTTCTCTTGCCTTACGCCGACGAATTCATGTTCGGCAAATTTACCTTCCTTTTTCGAAGCCTGCCAGCGTGTATTCAACGAAAAATCGGTCTAAGAGCGTTCCGCCTATCATTTTTTCGGTGTTCATTCTTCCTGTTCCTCCTTTTGTTTTTCTTAGGCAAGCATTTTTTTGCACCAGTTGAAATATTCGTCCGAAATAATGTGCTGAATATTACTGTCAAACTGCCTGAGTATCAATGCGTACTTAAGTTATTTTTCAAACCTTTGAATCATATACGATACAGTCTGTGTACGCTCGCTCATAATTTTCATCTGCAATTCCTCCAAAATAAAAAGTGCGCCGACCGAGGCGGCGCACAGGAATTGTTTCGATTTTTATCTCGGTATAATTATTTTCTGCCCTTCGGGGTGAGTATCGCCGTGGCTGTTTGCGCTGATTATATTTTTGCGTGTTACGCCGTATCTTTTGGCGATGCTCCAGAGAGTATCGCCCGGTTTTGTAAAGTAAACCACAAGCGACGGCCTTTCGGCAGCTGCGGAGTTTTCCGCAACCTCCGCATTTGTTATACAGCTTTCTTTTTTGCCCGGACGGGTTTTTGCACTAAGCGCTGCGGTGAAGCGTATCTCCGCATCGCCGATGCCCGTAAGAACCGCCGAAACTCCCTTTGCCTCCGCCGTGACGGACGGTGTTTCCTTATCCCATGCGCCGCTGTATGTAAATGGTATACTGCGGCTTTTTGAGGCATATGTTCCATCGTTTCCCAAAACCAGCATTTCTGCATTTGCTTTTCCCGAAACCGTTATTTCTCCGTCGGAAACGCTTATGCTGTCTACCGCCGCCTTAACGGATGTGTCAAAAATTCTTTTGGCTTTTATCTCCTCGGAGGGTACAATATCACGAACCACCGCAAGCATGGTTACTTCCTCGCAGCGCTCGGCGGCAATCGGGGAATCGGTTAGCTTCAGGTCGCAGCCGGTGCAGAACATATCCGTTATTATACTTTCGGTTTCGCACTTTTCGCAGTCTGTTTCCACAAACAGTTTTCCTTCGGTCATGAACGCTCTCATTGCGCCTTCGGCATTTGCAGTAGGTTCAGCCGTAAACGGCGACAGGGCGACGAATATATTTTCTTTCATGTTTTCTTCGGCGCCGGGTGCATCGGTTATTTCGGTTATTGCCTTTGTGAATTCCGCCTTTGCAAGTTCGCCGTCCTCGCCCTTATACAGAACGCTGATGACGAGGTTCCCTCTTATTACGGCCTTGTTTGCAAGAAGCCTGAAATCACGGTCGGAAAACACCGCACTGCATTTGAGCACACTTGCGGCGGCGGGGCTTCCGGACGGAATATCGAGCGTTTCCCGGAACGGTATAACATCGGAAGCGTGAACATGCTTTGATACCGCCTCTATCGTACGGCTTTGAATTTCCACCGGGCAGTCGGATTCCACCGAAGAAAGCACGCCGGTGTTTATATTGCGTGTGCCGGAAATTTCGATGCCGAGGTTTGTGCGGATATTCATTTTTCTCGAATTGTAAAGACTGTAATCAACGGAATTTACACGGCAGCGGGCCGAAATGTTCATGCTGTCATCTTCCGCCTTCTCGGTATGGCTGAACCCCATTTTAGTGTGGATTGCGTCAATTCCGCCGGACTGCGGAACATACAGGATATCCGCCGAAACTGTACCCGAAACGGTTACACGCCCTCCTGAAATTTCCTTTGATTCTATAACCGCTTCGGCGTCCGCGGTAAGGATTTTTCCGACATCCTCCAGGATATCCGGAACGATAACATCGCCCTGCACAACTTCGTTTACGCTTTTGGAAAATACATTGTCAACCAGACTTATTTCTTTTATTTCAGGCTTAAAATTCATGATTTGTCCTCCATTAAAAACTTAATTGTTATATTTATATTGTAATTTTAGAAAATTTATGCTATAATATGATTAGAAAAATAAAACCGGAGGAAAATATGCCACAGGATAACAATATAAGGAATTTTTGCATTATCGCTCATATTGACCATGGCAAATCCACGCTTGCCGACCGCCTTCTGGAAATAACCGGCGATGTAAGCGAAAGAGATATGGAGCAGCAGCTGCTCGATAATATGGATTTGGAACGCGAACGCGGGATTACCATAAAGGCAAGAGCGGTAAGGTTTATATATAAGGCTAATGATGGGAAGGAATATGTAATGAACCTGATCGACACGCCCGGACATGTCGATTTCAACTACGAGGTTTCGAGGTCCCTTGCCGCATGTGAGGGCGCAATTCTGATTGTTGACGCAGCCCAGGGCATTCAGGCGCAGACCCTTGCAAACACTTACCTTGCGGTTGACCACAATCTGGAGGTTGTGCCGGTTATAAACAAAATTGACCTTCCCTCTGCAAGACCCGACTATGTTAAAGACGAAATTGAAAATATAATAGGTATAGAAGCGCAGGACGCTCCGCTGATTTCGGCGAAGGTGGGGATTGGCATTGAGGATGTGCTGGAGCAGATTGTGCATAAAATTCCGGCTCCGAAACAGGAGTTTGACAAGCCGCTGAGGGCTTTGATTTTTGATTCATACTATGACTCTTATAAGGGCGTAATCGTGTATATAAGGGTTATGGAGGGTACGGTTAAGGTCGGGCAGGAAATTCGCTTCATGGCAACCGACAAGAAGTTCGAGGTTGTGGAACTCGGCTACCTTAAAACCTACGGAATGGCGCCATGCCGCGAGCTTAAAGCGGGCGAGGTAGGATATATTGCGGCATCAATCAAAAGCGTTTCGGACACGAGGGTCGGCGATACGGTTACGACGGCGGCCGCCGGCGCACCTGAGCCGCTCCCGGGGTACAAACAGGTGAACCCGATGGTGTTCTGCGGTATTTATCCCGCCGACGGTGCAAAATACAACGACTTGCGCGACGCTCTCGAAAAGCTTCAGCTGAATGACGCATCGCTTGCGTTTGAGCCCGAAACCTCTATGGCTCTCGGGTTTGGGTTCCGCTGCGGATTTCTGGGGCTTCTCCATATGGAAATCATTCAGGAAAGGCTTGAAAGAGAATATAATCTTGACCTTGTAACCACCGCCCCGAGCGTTATTTACAAGGTGACGAAAACCAACGGCGAAACGATAGAAATTTCAAACCCGGCAAATCTTCCGCCGGCGGTTGAGATTGATTATATGGAAGAACCCGTCGCAAAGGCAACGATTATGACCCCCGTTGACTATGTGGGCAACATCATGGAGCTTTGCCAGGACAGGCGCGGAATTTTCAAGGATATGCAGTATATTGACACCGACCGTGCGCAGCTTCATTATATTCTGCCGCTGAACGAGATTATATATGACTTTTTCGATACGCTAAAGTCAATTTCGAGAGGGTATGCGTCGTTTGACTATGAGCTGGACGGGTACATCCGTTCAAAGCTTGTGAAGCTTGACATTCTCCTCAACGGCGACATCGTTGACGCTATGAGCTTTATCGTGCATGAGGATAAGGCGTATGCAAGGGGAAGGCGCATTGCGGAAAAGCTCAAAGAGGTTATACCGAGGCAGCTGTTTGAAATTCCGATTCAGGCGGCAATCGGGGGTAAAATTATTGCAAGAGAAACCGTTAAGGCGCTGCGGAAGGATGTTCTTGCAAAGTGCTACGGCGGCGATATAACCCGAAAGAAGAAGCTTCTTGAAAAACAGAAGGAAGGTAAAAAACGAATGCGTCAGGTGGGTACCGTTTCTGTTCCGCAGGAGGCGTTTATGTCAATTCTTAAACCGGATTAATATTAGGAGGTTAATTATGAGTCAAATTAAAATAGTGTGCGATTCAAGCTGCGATATGCCGAGGCATTACGAAAAAGAGCTTAACATAGGCATTTGTCCGCTTTCGGTTACAATTGGCGGAAAAACCTACAGAGAATGGTTCGACCTTTTGCCGGAGGATTTTTATAAACTGCTTGTTTCGGCGGAGGAATTTCCGAAAACCTCTCTTGCCGGGCCGGAACTGTTTTTGGAGCAGTACAGGCAGGCAGAAAAGGATGGATTTGAGGCGGTGATTGCGTTCACTCTCCCGGCTGCCGCATCGGGAACATTTCAGGCATCGACCATAGCAAAGGAAATGTATGAAGACGAGGGCGGAAAATGCCGCATAGAAACCGTAGATTCCAAGCTTTTAAGCTATCCTTACGGATACCTCGTTGTAAACGCCGCAAAAATGGCGCAAGAGGATAAAACCGTTGAGGAAATTCTTGAAAAAACAGAGTATATAAGAAGGCATTACGAGATATACTTTGCAGTGGACAGCCTCGAATATCTCAAACGCGGCGGAAGGATAAATTCGGTCAAGGCGGCTATCGGTACGCTTCTTGACTTGAAACCCATTCTTTCGCTCAAAAACGGTCTTGTGGAGCAGGTTGATATGGTGCGAGGCAGCAAAAAAATCCTTCCGAGAATAATCCAGCTTTTAAAAAGCCATAAGGGTGATGCGGATTTTGAAAAGGTTGTTATCGGCACCGCTG
Organism: Clostridia bacterium; assembly: GCA_034186235.1. Taxonomy (GTDB): domain Bacteria; phylum Bacillota; class Clostridia; order HGM11514; family HGM11514; genus CAKSKB01. The sequence continues at coordinate 4,563 of JAXGBA010000099.1, forward strand.
CAAACCCCGTACTTTCGGCAAAATATAAGGAAAAGCTTACTGAGGAGTTCGGCTGTACCGAATTTGAAGATTTTAATGTCGGCGTTGTTGTAGGTGCTCATGCAGGTCCGGGCTTTTCGGCAGTTTTTGTTATAAATCCCGAATTTGAAAATGATTATATAAATTAACTTGATTTTTTTGCGGATTTGGTGTATTATAATATTAGGAAATGTCAAAATATTAACAATAATATATATGAGGTGATTTTTGATGTACAACAAGAAATCAATCGAGGATATTTCGGTATCCGGCAAGAGAGTTCTGGTAAGATGCGATTTTAATGTTCCGCTTAACGAGAACCTTGAAATTACTGACGAAACCAGAATCGACGGCGCACTCCCCACAATCAAATACTTAATCGATAACGGCGCTAAGGTTATTCTTTGTTCACACCTTGGTAAGCCTAAGGGTGAACCCAAGCCTGAACTTTCGCTTGCTCCGGTTGCCAAAAAGCTTTCCGAAAAGCTCGGCAAGGATGTTGTTTTCGCAAAGGACGATAATGTTGTAGGCGAAAATGCAAAGAAGGCAGTTGCAGAGATGAAGGATGGCGATGTGGTTCTTCTTGAAAATACAAGGTACAGAGCTGAGGAAACAAAGAATGAAGATAATTTCAGCAAAGAGCTTGCCTCGCTTGCCGATGTTTTCGTAAATGACGCCTTCGGTACGGCTCACCGTGCACATTGCTCAAATGTAGGTGTTACAAAATATATTAAGGAGTCCGTTTGCGGTTACCTTATCGAAAAGGAAATCAAGTTCCTCGGAAATGCCGTAAACAATCCCGTAAGACCTCTCGTTGCAATCCTCGGCGGTTCAAAGGTTTCGTCTAAGATTTCGGTCATCAATAACCTTCTCGAAAAGGTTGATACACTCATTATCGGCGGCGGTATGGCTTACACATTCATTAAGGCGCTCGGCGGTGAAGTGGGCGATTCCCTTCTTGAACCCGATTACATCGACTATGCAAAAGAAATGATGGCTAAGGCTGAAGGAAAGGGAGTTAAGCTGCTTATTCCGGTTGATACCGTTGTTGCTAAGGAATTTAAGAACGACGCTGAATCAAAGACTGTTGACAGGGGCGGAATTGAGCCCGGATGGGAAGGACTTGATATCGGCGAAAAGACAATCGCTCTTTATTCCGACGCTATCCGCGAAGCAAAGACCGTTGTTTGGAACGGACCTATGGGCGTGTTTGAAATGCCCAACTTTGCAAAGGGTACAAACGCAATTGCGAAGGTTCTTTCCGAAATCGACGCAGTTACGGTTATCGGCGGCGGCGACAGCGTTGCTGCTGTAAACCAGGCAGGTCTCGGCGATAAGATGACCCACATTTCAACCGGCGGCGGAGCTTCTCTGGAATTCCTCGAAGGAAAAGAACTTCCCGGTATCGCAGCGCTCTGCGATAAATAATTTTTGATAAGGAGATTTCATAAAATGGGTAAGTATATTATTGCAGGAAACTGGAAGATGAACAAGCTTCCTTCCGAAACTTATGATTATGTTAAAGAAGTTGCCGCTGCAACCGAAGGTGCAAAGTGTGATGTTGTTTGCTGCACACCTTTCGTGTGCCTTTCCGAAGCTTTAAGGGCTGCAGAGGGTACGCATGTTAAAATTGGTGCTGAAAATCTTTACTTTGAAGACAAGGGTGCGTTCACGGGCGAAGTAAGCGCTGATATGCTTAAGGATATGGGCGTTGAATATGTAATTATCGGTCATTCCGAAAGAAGAGAATATTTTGCGGAAACCGATGAAAGCGTTAATAAGAAAACAATTAAGGCTCTCGAAAAGGGTCTTATCCCGATTGTTTGCGTAGGCGAGACTCTTGAACAGAGAGAAGCCGGAATTACAATGGACTTCATTTCTATCCAGATTAAAAAGGCTTTTGCGGGGATTGCTCCCGAGGATGCAAAAAAGGTAGTTATCGCATATGAACCCATCTGGGCAATCGGAACCGGCAAAACCGCAACAAGCGAGCAGGCTGAGGAAGTTTGCAAGGGTATCAGAGAGGTTATCGCAGGGCTTTACTGTGAAAAGTGTGCTCCGGAATTTACGATTCAGTATGGCGGAAGCATGAAGCCCGGCAATGCGGAAGAGCTTTTGGCTATGCCCGATATTGACGGCGGTCTTATCGGCGGCGCTGCACTTAAATCCGACGATTTTGCGGCAATAGTTAAGGCAGTAAAATAAATTTGCAGGAAATTGGGGCGGGGAAATCCGCCCCGATTTTATGAAAGGACAAGATTGATTATGAAAAAACCGTATAGCTTAATTATACTTGACGGCTTCGGTATAAACGAAAAAACCGAAGGTAACGCTATAAAAGCCGCAAAAACACCAAACATCGATAAGCTTATGGCGGAAAATCCCACAACAAAAATCAGCGCGAGCGGTCTTGATGTAGGTCTTCCGGACGGACAGATGGGCAACTCCGAGGTCGGGCATACAAACATCGGCGCAGGCAGAATTGTTTATCAGGAGCTTACAAGAATCACGAAGTCTATTTCGGACGGCGATTTCTTTGAAAATCCGGCATTCCTCGAAGCTGTTGAAAACTGCAAAAAGAACAACTCGGCGCTTCATCTTATGGGTCTTCTTTCTTCGGGCGGTGTTCACAGCCATAACACCCACCTTTATGCCCTCGTTGAACTTGCCAAGCGTATGGGGCTTGAAAAGGTATATGTTCACTGCTTTATGGACGGTCGTGACGTACCTCCGGAAAGTGGAATTGACTTTATAAAAGAGCTTTCCGATAAGCTTTCCGAAATCGGAACAGGCAAAATCGCCACGATTGAGGGTAGATATTACGCAATGGACAGGGACAACCGCTGGGAAAGAGTGGTTAAGGCTTATAATGCAATCGTTAAAGCTGAGGGCGAAAAGTTCAGTTGCCCTGTCTGCGCAGTGGAGGATTCATACAAGGCGGAGGTTACGGACGAGTTTATCGTACCGGCCGTTTCAGATACTTATGAGGGAATGAAGGAAAACGATTCCGTTATTTTCTTCAATTTCCGTCCCGACCGTGCAAGGGAAATTACAAGAACTCTTGTTGACCCCGATTTTTCGGGCTTTGAAAGAAAGTATTTCCCGGTTACATTCGTTTGCATGACGCAGTATGACGCAACAATCCCGAATGTTTCGGTTGCATTTAAACCCGAAAGCCTTGACGACACATTCGGCGAGTATATCAGCAAAAAAGGATACACACAGCTCAGAATTGCCGAAACGGAAAAGTATGCTCATGTTACATTCTTCTTTAACGGTGGCGTTGAAAAGGAATACGAAGGCGAGGACAGATGCCTCATTCCTTCCCCCAAGGTTGCAACATATGATTTGCAGCCCGAAATGAGCGCTTACAAGGTGACCGATGAGGTTGTTGCAAGGATAAAATCCGGAAAGTATGATGTTATCGTGCTCAACTTTGCAAACTGCGACATGGTTGGCCATACGGGTGTGTTCGAAGCTGCGGTAAAGGCCGTTGAAGCAGTTGACGAATGCCTCGGCAGGGTGATTGACGCTATTTCATCAATGGGCGGAATTGCTCTTGTTACGGCAGACCACGGCAACGCAGACCAGATGATTGACTACGAAACCGCCGGAGCTTTCACTGCGCATACCACAAATAAGGTTCCGCTTATTCTGGTGGGTGCCGGAGATAAAAAACTCAGAGAAGGCAGACTTGCCGACCTTGCGCCCACGCTTCTTGACCTTATGGGCGAAGAAAAACCGGCAGCGATGACCGGAGAAAGCCTTATTGTTAAATAAAGAGATAACAAATAATAGTAATGGAAGGTTTTCGTTTCAACGAAAACCTTAGACTGTCGAAAAAGTCGGTCAACCGCAAGCAAAAAATCATTCATTTATTGTTAATGGGAAAATTAAAGTGTATTTTTTGTTTTGCAGTTCTTGTTGAAAACAATGAATTTGCATTAGAAAAGCCTTGAAATCATCGAGATTTCAAGGCTTTTTGCTTGCTTTC